>JAISJY010000101.1 GCA_031261365.1 Caryophanales bacterium
AGAAAATGGTGAGTCTGACTGGATTAATGACTCTTCTTTTTCCTTAAGTGTTAAACATCTCAAAGCATATAAGTTTGCTTCTGGCGGTTTAGATACAACTGAAATAATAGATGAAAAGTACGCTATTTCTACAGGAACATTAGAACACGGTCGGATTATGGTATTTTTTGTGAGTAAAAACTTTGTTATTCGCTCATTTAATAAGAATAATATTAATTTAAGGTTATTTTCAACTAGCAAAACTGTTAGTACTATTTTTGATTATGGTAGGTTAGTCCAAGAGATTTTCTCGGCTTTAGCCTTTTATGAAACTAAGATAGGACCTTTTATTTATCGAGAAGAGTTTGATGTTATGGCAACAGGTGTAAATGGTTTTGCTATGGAGTATTCTGGTATTGTTCAAGAGGGTTATGATTTTGATACTTCTTGGGGTGGTTATGAAACTGTTGCTCATGAAAGTGGACATCAATTCTTTTATTCTACTATTGGTTCTAATTCCTATTTAGACCCTTTTATAGATGAAGGGTTTACTAATTTTATTACTACTTATTGGTTGGGAACATCTGCTTTAGAAAGTGCAAAAAGCACTTATAAATCTTACTATTCAAATTATGGTCCAATTATAAAAAACATTGGTAATTCAATGGAATATTTTGATACTAAAGATGACTTTTTTACTTCTTTAGCTATTTATTATGGGACAACTGTTGTTTTATATGAAATGTTAGTGAAATATGGTTCTAGTAAAATAGATGCTTTATTGAAACTAATTTATGATACTTTCGCTTTTAAGAGTTTAAATAGAGAAGGTTTATTGTGGTGTATTGAAATGTCTTTTTCTTTAGAAGTTAGAAATACATTTTCAGAAGTTATTACAACAGGTTATATTCCTGATATGTTTTAAGAAAGATAAGTTAATTTTATCTTTAAAAGAACACTTTCACTTTATAAGTTGGCACATTTTCACTTTATAAGTTGGCATACTTTCACTTTATAAGTTGGCACAATTTTACTTTATAAGTTGGCATTTATTTATTATCTATCATATTCATTTTGCTTATTTTCAATTAGTTCTTTTTTACATATCTTTGTAACTAATTCATTACAAATAAAAGCAATTATTTCAAGTATTAATAAGGTTATTGGAAAGACCATTAAAGAAAACCAATTAGTCAATAAACCAATTAAAGGAGGTAAAACAATGACACCCAAAGAAGCACTTGCCATTTGTAAACCCATTACTGCACTGCTTGATAATTCTCCAAATCTTTTAGGTGTTTCATGCATCATTTGAGGGTAATAAGGAGAAGCTCCTAAACCAATAAGAATAAGTCCTACTAAACAAAAATAACTTGGTAAAAATAAAAAGATAACTCCAATAATGCCTAACATACAACCATATCTTACTAAATTAAGAGATGATACCTTGATAGAAAGAAAGCCTGATAATATTCTTCCTAAACTTATTCCAATATAAAACAAAGAAACCCAAAGAGCAGAGGTTTCAAAATTGAGACCTTTAATAGTTACTAAATAACTAGAAGTCCATAAACCTGTAGCTTGTTCATAACCACAATAAGTTATAAAACCTAATAAGGCAAACTTAACTCCTTTAATTAGAAAAGCTTCTTTATTAGAGATAAACTTTTTATTTTCTTTTTCTTGATTTTCATGCCACAAAGGTAAAGAAAAAAACATAATAATTGCTAAAGTTATTTGAATTAAAAAGATTATTCTATAACCACTTCTCCATTTTTGACTTGCTCCTAAAAAGAAAGACATTATAATAGGTCCTAAAGTAGCTCCAACACCCCAAAAGCTATGTAACCAATTCATGTGTCTAGCCTTATAATGTAAAGAAACATAATTATTTAAAGCTGCATCAATAGTTCCAGCTCCTAAACCTAAAGGAAAAGCTAACAAACACATTTGCCATAAGGAATTAGAAAAAGAAAAACCTAATAAGGCAAAAGATGTTAAAAGAGTACTTATTAAAGTTACCTTACCTATTTTTAATTTAAGAATTAATCTACTACTTAATAATCCACTGATTAAAGTTCCCAAAGAGACAATTAAAGAAATAATACCCGCACTTGCTAATTGAGCATTAATATCTAAATGTATCATTGGCCAAGCACTACCTAAAATAGCATCTGGCAAACCTAAACTAATAAAAGAAATATAAATAATAACTAATAAAAAAATCATTAAATCTTAATTATTTTTACTTCTCCGGGTTGCATATATAACATTAAATTACCTTCAATGTCAAACTCATTTATAGTTCTTGGAGCTTCATGTGTGGAATAAATAAGAGTACCTTGATTAGCTCTTTTTTCTATTCTTTCATAAACTTTATCTAATCTAACATAAATAGCTTCAGCATAATCTACATTAGTATGACCCACAATTAAGAAAGCAAAAGGAGAGCCTTTGCTTTCAACATAACCTACTCCAACTCCATTTTCTTTCATATGGGCAAACCATAAAGGGACAGCTTTATTAGAGTCTGTAAATAAATTAATAAATTGATTTCTAAAAGTAGTCAATAAGTTTAAGATATAAGGTAAATCAGTTTCATTTTTATAATGCATTGCATATTTATCAAAGAGAGCTAGTTTACCATAATAGGCATCTTTTTTATTTAAAGAAAAAGCATCCTCTGGGGTACAGTCAATTCCTGTGTTCATCGGTTGAACTTCATATAATTCTTGTCCTGAATTAATAAAAGGAATACCATTTGGAATAAATAAGTTTAAAATAGTTAATAGTTTAGTCGTAGTGCCACCTCCTAAACGAGCAGTTGCTCTTTTAGTATCATGGGTTTCACAACAAGCGAAGATAGGTAAAGGTAAAGAAAAACTATTATAAAAGAAAGTTTGTAAACCAAACTCTCTTAAACGGGGTTCTAACCAGAAACCATCTCCAATGAAAAGATTATAACCTAACTCTTTAGCAACTAAAGCATTTTTACCGTTTAATTCTTCTGCAATAAAACAAAAATCAGGGTCAATAATTTTAGCATTTTTAATAATTAAAGAAGTTAAAGGTTGAGGTATAGCATGACCCATATCAATTCTCATGCCATCGATTCCAAAGTTTCTTTGATAATTAGGAATAATATCGGCTAATAAGTCCCATAGTTCTTGATTAGGAATATTGCCAGGATTTAAACTTGATTTAGCAATATCAAACAACATATATGGTATTTCTTGTTTAGTTACAAAAGCTTTAGCAGCATTAGGGTGGTCTAAATACATTCTAAAAAAAGTAACATCACTCCAAGCAGGTTGACTATCATTTATAACATCAGCAAAAGCAGGAGCAACTGTTAAACCAAACTCTTTTTCAATTACTTCTAAATGATTTAAAGTTGGATTATCTTTTAATATTTGTAAGACTTCTTGCCATTTTTTAGGATTACTGTCTTTAGGATTTCTTTGAAATAACTTAATGAACTCTTTAACTTCACTACTAGCATAAACTAAAGGAGCATACTTAGCTTCAGCCACTGTTAATTTATCTACTCCATCAACAAAAGGGGTATGATAGATAGCTTCATCATCTTTTTTAATCCAATAAAACCAATCAGGATGTGATTTAACTAAAACAGAATCTCTGGCATTAGTTCGCGGAATATAATCCATTGCCACTCTAATTCCATAAATATGACAAGCTTCAACAAAAGCTTTAAATTGTTCATCAACACTTAACTCTTCACCTGTAATTTGGTCAAATAAATCAGGGTCAATATTATAAAAGTCTTTAACCCCATAAGGAGAACCTAATTCTCCTTTTTTATAAAGTCTAGTGTATTCGGCTATTGGTAGTAAATAGATTAAAGTAATTCCCATAGAAGCTAAGTAAGGAATTAAAGCAATTGATTTAACAAAAGTACCTATATCTTTTAATTTATAAATGTTATTTAATTCTAAAGCTCCGGTTCTGTCATGGTCATAGGAAGCACTGGCACGAGGCATCATAGAATAGACAACACTTTTTTTAATCCAGTCTCCATTGCTATTTTCACCTTGAATTAAAGAGAGAGAATTGGAATAATTAATATCTTTTTTTCTCTTTTTTAAAATAGTTTTAATTAATTCTATTAAATATTCATAAGGATTAACTAAAACATCTCCATCTCCGACTTCATGTTTGTAGGTTAATTTTAAATTATGAACCCAAATAGTTGGAACAACATAATTAAAAACGGTTTTACTATTTTTCCTTTTCTGAACTTTTAAGACATCACTTAATTTTTCTAATGCTGACATATTTTTACTCCTTATATTTTTATAACCATAGCTTCATATGGTCTTAAAATCCTTTTAATATTCTTATTATAATCATCATAATTATTAATTAATACTTCTTCAACTTTAAAATCAATATCTAAAAAAACCTCTTTATCAAAGAAATTATTTATTGATAAAATAGTAGTATTCTCTAAAACTCTTTTATAGATAAATAAGTTAGTATCATTTTCAAATAACAATTCAAAATTACCATATATTATGACATCAGAATAAAGACTATTTCTTCTTAATTGAATACATTTCTTATAATAATTTAAGATAGAATATTCGTTTAATTGTTGGTCATGAATATTTATTTCTTGTTGATTTCCGACTTCTTTTTGCCAAGGAATAGCTTTACTAAAACCACCATGTTCTTCATTAGACCACTGTAAAGGGGTTCTGGCATTATCTCTACTTGTTCTTCTTAAATAGGCAAAGGCTTGGTTAATATCTAAATTGTTTTTTTTGACTTCATTAATATAGTTTTGGTCTCCAACATCTTTGAAATCATTAAAATCATTATAAAAAACATTAGTCATACCTATTTCCTCACCTTGATAAATGAAAGGTGTTCCCCACATAAAATGTAAAACATTAGCTAACATTTTACCAGATTCTTGGTGATATTTGATATTACCATATTGAGACATTAAACGAGGGTGGTCATGGTTTAACCAATATAAAGGGTTCCAGCCTTTATTCATAATACCATTTTGCCATTTTGCAAAAGTTCTTTTTAAATCAACTAAATCAGTTTTTAATTCTTCATCTTTTTTATTAACAGAACCATAAGCCCCATTAGCCCAACAGTGATCAAAAGTAAAGACCATATCAATTTCTTTTCTAGAGTAACCTGAGTATAATAAAGCCTCCTCAGGACTAGCTCCACCTCCAACTTCACCAACTGTTAGTATATTATATTTAGAAAAGACATTTTCATT
>JAISJY010000105.1 GCA_031261365.1 Caryophanales bacterium
CATTGGAATTATAACCTTATGTATTCTTTTATTAGAAGTTTGACCACCTGCTATGTTATCATAAAACTCTTGATGCCCTACTTTAACAACTCCACTTGCTTCACTTGTTGTTGACCAAACAATTTGATATTCATCTTCAACAGCATAAACAACAGGTTTAACACTTATTCTAACTAAGGAAAAATCAATTAATAAAGCTAAAAGAATAGCAACTAATGAACTTAAAGTAATCTTTTTTAATACTTTCATTTTATTAAACTTTGGTAAAAATCTAATAAAACTTACGATAACCACAATGAAAGCAATTATTAAAATTATTTCAAAGAAGTCTTTGGTAACAAAGATAATAGAACCTAAAGAACCATCTACAATATAGTAAATTAATAAATAAAAAATAGATGTTAAAGCAACATAGAGATATACTAACCAATTAGGAAACTTTTTTATATTATCAAATAAGGAAAGAATAACAACAGCAATTAATAAAATTAATAACAAATAATGGAGGTTTGGAACTCCTAAAGTTTTTTGAATACCCCACCACATAGACCTTAGAGCTATAAATAAAACTAAATTAAAAGATGCTATCAAAAGAAACAACCTTCTTAAAATATCTATTTTACTTGTTTTTGCAAACAATAATTTAACGAGTAACAAAGAAAAAAGACCTAAAGAAAACAATAAACAGCTTAAAAAGACTAAGAACTTTTCTTTAATTAAAAATGCTAAAAGTAAACTTAATAAATAAGTAGCAACAATAGAACTATAAATAATTTTCTTTTTCATAATACCTCTTAAATATTTTAACATCTTAGATAATAATTAGTGTTTTTAAATAAAAAATCCCTTTAAGGTTTTACTTTAAGGGTTAATTTACTTTCTGGCGGTCTTGACGGGATTTGAACCCGCGGTCTCCTCCGTGACAGGGAGGCATGTTAGGCCACTACACCACAAGACCATTTGGTTGCGAGGGAAGGATTTGAACCTCCGACCTCCGGGTTATGAGCCCGACGAGCTGCCACTGCTCTACCTCGCGATATCTTTATACAACGCTTTTGCGATATGCTTTATAATTATAACAAAGAAATTATTATTGTAAAGTCATTTTCTAAGATTTTTATATTTTTACATTTTTGAAAATTAATGAACTTTTTCGGTTTATTTTTATAAAAAAGATATTTTCTTATTTACACTTATTATTTTCTTGATATAATAATTAGGCGCTTTTGGATTAATAACCCCAAGAACCTGGCGGTGTAGCACAGTTGGTTAGTGCGTTCGGTTCATACCCGGAAGGTCGAGGGTTCGAATCCCTCTGCCGCTACCAGTGGACCTTTAGCGCAATTGGTCAGAGCAACCGGCTCATAACCGGTAGGCTGTAGGTTCAAGTCCTACAAGGTCCACCAAAAATTATTTATTCGGAGAAATACCCAAGCGGTTGAAGGGATCGGTCTTGAAAACCGACAGTAGTGTCAAAGCTAGCCAGGGTTCGAATCCCTGTTTCTCCGCCATTAAGGCTGGGTAGCTCAGTTGGTAGAGCAAAGGACTGAAAATCCTTGTGTCGGCGGTTCAATTCCGCCCCCCGCCACCATCAAAAAACATAGAGGCGTTCAAAAAGAGAGCGTCTTTTTTTAAACCCATCGAATTCGACGGGATTAAAATCTGGATTATTAATGATTTCTATGTCCAAAGAAACTCAACCATCATACGATTTCACATCCAATTCTCACAACCTCATTTGGAACTTCTACTTTATAAAATAGGAGTTTTTTTATTTGATTTCTTCACATAGCATAGAACAATCTTGTATAATAATACAATGAATTATTTAGAAAGATTAAACGAGCAACAAAAAAAAGCAGTTACTTCAACTAGCCAATATATTAGGGTTAATGCTGGAGCTGGTAGTGGTAAAACAACCGTTTTAGCTTTAAGAATAGTTAATCTTGTTTTAGAACATGGAGTAGATGAATCTTCTATTTTAGCCATTACTTTTACTAATAAAGTAGCCAAAGAAATGCAAGAAAGAGTTAAGAAATATTTAGAAAAAGACTATACTTATGTTTCAATTTACACTTTTCACTCTTTTTGTGCTCAAGTTTTAAGATATGATATTCGCTACTTAGAAGGTAATTTTACAAGTCAGTACACTATTTTAGATGAAGATGACCAAAGTAAATATTTTAGAAAACTCTTCAAAGCCGAAAACAATTCTTCTTTAGATAAAAAAGAGTTTGCTCATTATGTTGCCAAAGTAAAATCAAATTGGACTTCTTATAATGAGGCTTTAACAGGTTTAGAAAAAGATTATAATAAAAAGAAATACAATGCTCTCTTTTTAAAATATGAAAAGTATTTAAGAGAACATAATTCATTAGATTTTGATGACTTACTCTTAAAATCTTTAATACTTCTTAAAGACAACCCCAATATTCTCCAAAAATGGCAACATAAGTTTCAATATTTTCTAGTTGATGAGTTTCAAGACACTAATGATATTCAATATGAATTATTAACTCTATTAGCAGGAACAAAAAGCAATATTTTTGTAGTTGGTGACCCTGACCAAAACATCTATTCTTGGAGAGGTTCTAATATTAGATACTTTCTAGGTTTAGAAAGAGATTTCCCAAGTTTAGAAACAATTACTTTAGAAGAGAACTACCGTTCAACCGAAAAGATATTAGAGGTTGCTAATAGATTAATTAAAAACAATAAACAAAGACTAGATAAAAAACTATTCTCTAGTTTAGGAGTAGGTGAAAAAGTTCGGCTTATTTTTGGAAATAGTGCCAAAGAAGAAGCCAAAATGATTAGTGAAACTATTTATGATTTAAAAACTAAATATGCTCTTCATTACCGTGATTTTACCATTCTCTATCGAGCAAATAGTTGTTCTAGAGAATTTGAAACTCAATTAATGATAAGTAGAATTCCTTATGTTGTTATTGGTGGTCTTCGTTTTTACCAAAGAGAAGAAATAAAAGACACTATTGCTTATTTAAGATTAGTCGTTAATCCCAAAGATGATGTTGCTTTATTAAGAGCTTTACAAAGACCAAGTCGTGGCATGGGAGAAAAAGCTTTAGCTAAATTAGAAAAATATTCATTAGAAGAAAATGTATCTTTATATGAAGCTTTAATTAAGCATACTGAATTAGGAGCAAGTAGCAAAATGCAACAATTTACTTCTAATATTGAAAACTTAAAAAGTGATAATAAAGTTGATTTAACCAACAAAGTTAAAAACTTTTTAGAGAAAATCGGTTATTTAGATTATTGGAATGCTCAAGAAGATAAAGAAATAGTTCAAAACAAATTAGAAAACATTGATGAATTGATTTTTTCTTTTAAAGCTTTGGAAGATAATGACCCAAATATTAATTTAGAAGATATTTTACAAAATCTATCATTATTAACTTCCCAAGATGACTTAGATTCTCAAAATGCTACCAATGATGCTGTCAAACTTATGACCATTCACATTGCTAAAGGTTTAGAATTTGATAATGTTTTTTTAGTAAATATGGTAGAAGGAACTTTCCCAAGTATGATGTCAACTCTAGAAGGAGGCATAGAAGAGGAAAGACGCATTGCTTATGTGGGTATGACCAGAGCCAAACAAAGATTATTTCTCTCTTTTTCAGGTGGCTTTGATTATAAAGGAGCAAGAGAACAATCTCGCTTTATAAAAGAAGCTATGCAAGAAAAACAAATAACATATACCTACTTGAAAGAAAAACTTGTTGAAAATAAAACAGAAAATAAATCAATATTTAACTTAAATATTTTTAGAATTAATGATAATGTTCGACACCCACACTTTGGAACAGGTGTTATAATTAATGTGACAGACACTATCTATGAAATTGATTTCAAAGATAATGGTCTTAAAAAAATATCAAAATCATATCAAGGATTAATGCTATCTTAAA
>JAISJY010000129.1 GCA_031261365.1 Caryophanales bacterium
AGAAACGAAAAAAACTGCCCACCCTAAAGCAAATAAAATTAAACGGCAAACTACTCCCATCACTGAAGTAAAGAAATCCCTCTTCTTATAATCAAAGTTCTCATCAAAAACAGGATTAACTTGTATCTTCACTTTTAACATGTGAACATCAGTTCTATCAGGTATAGAATAATTTATCTCGGGTATATATCTTGCCATACTATTTAAAAATACCATCTTTTAATATTTTCATAATTGCACTTATGTAATATCCTTCTGGTTTTCTTTCCTTTTTATCTGAAATTATTTCAATACCAACAAAATTAGAAATACCAATTAAAACATACGATAAAACTTTACAGTCAATATCCTCTTTTATTTCTCCACAATTCAAAAGTTGTTTAGTATATGATTTAGAAAAGTTTTCATAATAAGCAAAAAAATCTTTAGGGTCAACAAACAAAAGTTCCCAAATAATTTGATATGCCAAATGGTCTTCTGTAATAAAATCTAAATAAGCTTTAATACCATAATATTCAATATCATATCTATTAGTTAAATCTTTAATATTGTTATGAATTACTTCCATAATTCTTTGTCTGTAACCATTAACTAAATAGTAATATAACTCTTTTTTAGAATGAAAATATTGATAAAAAGTTCCGGTTGCTATTTTAGAGGTAGCAATAATAGTGTTTATTGAAGTCCCATGATAACCTTTTTTAGCAAATAACTTTTTAGCCGTGTTAACAATTCTATTGTATGTATCTTTTCCATCCACTCTAACCGGAATTCTTGTTTCTAAATCCATAATTATGCCTTTTCTAACTCTAAAATATCAGCATATACTAAATCTAAACAGTCAACTATCGGAGAATGCCCACAAGGAGAATAAACAATTTTCTTGGCTTTAAGAGCTAAAACATTATCATTTACCATAGTTTCACTTACTAATAAATCTTTATCACCTTGAGTAACATAAGTAGGTATGGTGATATTTTGAATAGTATTTGAACCTAAAGAATAAGCAGATGGTTCACTTCCCATATTTATCCGAGATATTGCCCAGTCAGAGTCAACTAAAGACCTTTGTTTTAAACATTCTTCTACACATTGTTCTTGATAAGTAGCCTCAGGTTCATTAACTGTATAAATACTTTTCTTTAAAATAAAGTCCATAAATTGTTTATTTTTAGAGGCTATGATATTAAGCATTGGAGCCACATTAATCGGATCATTTGCCATTTCTTCCTTAGTTTGATAGGCTTTTCCAATAATTTGTTGTCCCTTTTCATCCTTCATAAATAAAGGGAACCCCTTATATGTTGTTGAATTTAACAAAAATAAATGAGATGCGACTTCTAAATGATTAGCAACTAATTCTAAAGCAACTCCTCCCCCTAAACTCCAACCGACAACTACTAATTTCTCTAACTTTAAAGCCTTTAGTAGTTCATAAATATCTTCGGCTAATTCTTTTAAAGTATCAAATCTATGATTATAACTACTATCTCCATAACCTCTTAAATCTGGAGCAATTACTCGGTGATTAACTCTTAATTTTTCTATTAAAGGTACATAGAAATAACTAGAAGAAGTGTTACCATGTATTAACAAGATTAAAGGTCCCTCTCCTTCATCGTAATAACTAATTATCTCTTTACTTAATTTTATACTTTTTTTATTCATATTAACCTCTGCAAACTATTTTAACACAAAAAACAATTATTCATATTAGATTATTAAAAAAAATTAAAAAACCATTATTGTTGTTTGATTTTTGCTTCAGCCATGTTAAATAATAATTCAACTGCTAAATAGATTTTAAATAATATTCTTGGGTCTTTTGGTAAGAAATATAAGCCGTCATTAGAAGTATGCAAAGCAAAAATATTTGCTCTTGAACCATCCTCATATTTTTTATTTGGCCAAGAATATTCTAATTGAACTGAAAAATTATCTAAAGGTTCTTTCTTCCAAAGATAATCATACCCATTATAATTACCTCTAACTTCAAAACCATTAATATCATGAACAACATGAGCATTAGGTATTTTAATTAAATATTTAGGATGTGGGAAAGCCCAAGTCTCCATGTCTTCTTCAAATCTATAAGTACCATTTTGAATTTCCTTACTTACTTCATCCTTTTCCCAATCACACCAATCTAAAACTTTAGAAAAAACAGTTTCACCTTTTAAATTAGTTAAAGAACCATTTTCATTTAATTGATACTCGGCTCCACATTTTTGACATTTAACAGTGGTTCCGGTTCCTATCATTGACTTTTCATCATGACAATGCGGACATTTATATAAAATCTTTTCTATTCCAATAGTTCTAAAATCCTCTTTTATTAAAATATTATTATCTAATTGATATTGATATTCATCATATTTAAAATGTTCCCGAACTCTCTCATTTATTTCAGCCACACTTAAACTCAAAACTTCTTCTTTTGTTAAACAAACTTTAACTACTGCTTTAATAGGTAATTTTCTATTCTTTTGATTACCCCAAGTTGGCTTTACTAAATGATTACCGTGATTAATAATTGTTACCACAGGTATTTTTAAATATTTAATAAACTTTCCAATAGAATCAGGCAAAGGACTTGTCCTCCCAATTGGAGTATATCTAGCCTCAGGAAAGACTCCAACAGAACCGCCCTTATCAACAACTTTCTTCATACTTCTAATAGAAAGAGTTTCTTGAGTAAACTTTCTTTTGGGAATACAACCACCTAGTTCCATTAACCAATAAGGCAAAACTTGATAAGCATCTAAATTAACAATATTATTAATTTTCTTTTTACCAATGACTTTATACTCAATGTAAAAATCTAAAAATTGCATATGGTTTTCTAAAAGTAAATATTGTTCTTTTTTTATTTCATTAAATCTAGGGTCAATATCTTGAGTATTCTTTTGTCCTATTAAACTTAATTTAACAATAAGAGGAATTAAAAAATGCGAAAAAAGTTTACTAGGCTTAACAGCCTCTTTTCCCATATCATATTTCTGATATTTCTCAGGGTATCTTAACTCATTAAACAATATTTCTTTTTCCATATTTTAATTATAAAGAATAAAATTAAAAAACATATAAAATGTAGTACTTTTTATTGAAAAACGAACACAATTTCACTAATGATACTTTTAAATAAACTTGAACAATTATTCAGATTGAGTTATAATCTTTACAAAGGAGAATTATGCTAATAGAAAAAAAGTTTATTAATTTAGCCAACGAGGAAACCATCGCTTATATTCAAAAGGGAAACGGTCCAGAAATTATTTTATTATTGCACGGCAATATGGCTTCAAGTAGCACGATGTTAACCTTAATTGAAGCCCTTCAAGACAGATACACGGTTATTGCTCCTGATTTAAGAGGCTTTGGAGATAGTAGTTATAATAAGAGTTTTAAATCCTTAAAAGACTTAGCCTTTGATATGTTACTTTTTTGTGATTACTTAAAATTAAATAAGGTTCATGTTTTGGGGTGGTCAACAGGCTTTGGAGTGGCTTTAGAATTAGCCATTTTAAAACCTAGTTTGGTAAAATCATTATTTAGTTTAGAAGGTATGTCTTTAAAAGGTTATTATTCTATTAAAAAAGATGCTTTTGGAAATGAAATACCTCACACCTTATACCCTAGTTATCAAGTTATGAATGAAAATGAAGGTATGAGAGCTTTACAAGATGCCATTAATAGAAATGATTATGAATTTGTCAAAAACATGTGGTTAAAACTATTACTAGTAGTTAAGCCTATTAGTAATGAAGAATTAGATTTATATGTTAAAGAAACTTTAAAAGAAAGATGTCAATTAGATATTAATTGGTGTTGGGTTAATTTTAATATTTCAGATGAACCTAATTTATATACTCAAGGTAATTCTACTTACCATCAAATTACTTGTCCGATTACTTTAACTTTAGGAGAAAATGATAATATTGTAGTTCCTAAAATGATTT
>JAISJY010000030.1 GCA_031261365.1 Caryophanales bacterium
CCACTAGTTTGAGTGAAGTGCTATTTAAGACAGGGCTATTGCTTCCAACAG
Source organism: Caryophanales bacterium (assembly GCA_031261365.1). GTDB lineage: Bacteria > Bacillota_I > Bacilli_A > RFN20 > JAISJY01 > JAISJY01. Next base: position 52 of record JAISJY010000030.1, read on the forward strand.
TTACCAACCAATGTAATTTGTGTTTGAGTGAAGTGCTATTTAAGACAGGGCTATTGCATGAACATAAAGAAGTAAGTAAAGAGGCGAGTTTGAGTGAAGTGCTATTTAAGACAGGGCTATTGCATACTAGAACCATTAAAGAATTAATTATAAGTTTGAGTGAAGTGCTATTTAAGACAGGGCTATTGCATAAACAGGAAAAAGGAAAGAAAAATGAAAAAATTAATTAAGTTGGTAGTAAGTAGTGTTGTGTTATTAGTTGGTTTAACAATGTTGATATGTTTTGGGGTAAATAGAAGTAATGTTACGGCATACAAATATGCTTATACAGCTGGCAAAAAAACAACTGTTGATATTTTAATTGGCACGGAAATTAAATCTGAAAATAGATATGATAATCAAAAAAGAGAAATTTATAGTAAAACAATTACATTAGAGCAAATATTATTGTATGTGCAGTCTGTTCAAGATTTACCTATTTCAATTGGGTTAACTACCTTTGGTTTGTTAGGGTTAGTTATCTCATTAAATAAAGAAGATTAAAATAATAATAGATTTATATTGTTTTTAAATGTTAGTTATATTTATTTAATTGACCAGTAGCCATGAGTACCGCCGATGCGTTCAATTAATCCACTTTCTTTTAGTGCTTTTAATTCGCGTTCGATATGTCTCGTTGTTACGCCTGTCACTTTGGCTATCTTTTCTGCAGTCGTTTTTTTGTTTTCATTAATTGCAGCAATGATTTTGGCTTGTAAATCGCTACTGCGGACACTAATTTCTTTGTTACCGACATTATTACCGACATTACCGACATTGTTGTCGACATTATTACCGACATTACCGATGTCATTATCGCTAATTGTTGCATTTTGTGGGAGTTTTAATGTTAATATTGTTCTATCTGGATTAAATTGTTCGCTAATTTCTGGTTTCGGTAGTTTGTATTGCTCCCAAACTATATTGATACCAAACAAGCCACTTCCTGCTCGTTCACCTATACCTACTAGTGAAAACATAAAAAATACACTTGCATTGCGTGGGTCAGAAATGCCACCGCTAATTGCTTCCGCTATTGCTATACGAAGTATGCCTGGATTTGAAATAGTGATTTCATCCTTGCGTTTTTCTACTACAATTCCGCGTCTTTCATTATAATCAGCGTGAATTAAAGCGTTTGCAAGTGCTTCACGCAAGGCGTCATGCATAGGTGTATTATCAATGCGAACTTGCTTTTCGTTAAGTTTAAAAGGTGTTTTTATACCTGATGTTAATCTGTCTTGAACACGCCAATAGAAATCATAAAGGTTGCCACTCCAGTCGCCAGAACCACTTGTTACTCTATCGCTCCACCGTTCTCCTATAGGATTCAGTGGCTCCCGATAATCTAAGAAATAGTTAGGGTATTCATCTAGAATTTCAAAAACATTGCCAAACATTAGCAACCCTGCAAGTGTTGGGTGCAAATTGCCGTCGTTATCACTGCGTTTTATTGCACCAATTTTTTGCAGAAATTCTTCTGTTTCTAAATTGCCAAAAACATGATCTCGTTTAATGTTAGAAAATAAAATACGGTAACGCTTAATTGTATCAGCATTTAAAATATCAATTGAATATTTATCTAAAACAAGTTTGTCTTGTGTAATTTCGTTTGCATCACGGTTCATATTGTTGACTTCTGCTTTAGTACAATGGTAATCACCTTCGCCATTCCGCCTATAAGTTTGTCCATAGAAATCTTTGTTAAGATAAAGAGGTTTGTCTTGTCTGTTGGCACGAGGAATTATTATCATAATGATTTTTTTACCACTTACTTCTTCTATTACGACATTTTTTGCTGTTAAGATGTTCGCACTAGTCTTGTTGCGGTTGTTAATGGTGTCCCAAAATGATTTGACTAAACTGTCGGGATTATTGAGTCCTACTGCTACTAAAGTATTTGTTTTAGAGTCCTCGCTTACTCCAAGCAAAATAATTCCTCCATCAGTATTAGCAAATGCTGAGTATGTTTCCCATGTACTATCAGGAAGTCCACCTTTTGCTAATTTAACTTCTAGACGATTACCTTCACGGTAATTATTTAATTTTGTTAAATCAATCATTTATTGTTTCCTCCGTTTGTTTGGTCTTCGTCGGGAATAATGTTCATTATGTCTGCAATATTGCATTTTAGTGCAAGGCAAATCTTAGTTAAAATTTGTGTCATAACATTCTCGTTTCGACCTAACTTTGAAATAGTGCCTGGTGCAATATGTGCCAGTGACGCAAGGTCTTGTTTTTTCATATCGCGTTCTGCAAGACGAACCCATAATTTTCTATAACTAATCATTTTTTACCTCATTTTTAATTCACTTATAGTTTAACACAAAAAAGAAATATTGTAAGAATTTTTCACAAACATAAAAAAAGTTTATAAGATGGAGTATTTTTATATATTTGTATAAAATGTTAAAAAAACAACCATTTACTTTATATTACTCAAAAATTGTTTTAAATTGTATATTGTTATTTATACATTAAAAAAAGGGAATAAAAAAAGACTACCGATTTAACAGTAGTCTTTTGAGTTAACTAAATTATAAGATTATAAAACCCAAGGCCAAGCAACTAAATTATCACTTGTTAATGGTAAAACCACGAAGCCTAAATTTTTATGAACTCTGCCATAATCATAGGTATCACTTCTGCTTTCAGTTCCAATTAAAGAAGCTGGTGAACCATCAACTGTTCCAACTAAGAAATGGTCACCCAAAGCATTAGGTTGAGCTACTGAAGTTATAGTTCCATTAGCATTAATTTCTTCAACCGCTAAAGTGTAATATGTTGTTGGTGTAGAATAAGTAGTACAAGCAAATATTTGACCTACATAGAATAGTTTTCCTGCTAAAATTGCTGATTTAACATCTATAGTTCCCGTATATTCAACATTATAAAATACTCTTACTTGAGTTGCAATACTACCACCTATATTAGCAATTTCAACTTGTTGAACAAGACCGCCAATTCCATAAGTACTTGCTGAAGTTAAAATATTGTCAGTACTCAAATTGATATCAACTGAACTGATGATATTAGAAAAAGAAGAAGTTGGTTCTCCATCAACAACTCTCCCCGCTAAAATAACTACTAAACCACCAGCAGTACTTCCATTGATAATACCACTTACTTCAATAGTATCAAAGATAGTATCGGCAGCCCAACCAACTAAAGTTGCATATTGTCTATTTTCTAAAGCACCTGGTTTAGTACTTCCTAAATCAACATCTTTAAAATTAATATTCTTAATTGTTGCTCCTACAGTATTTGCAAAGAAAGCATTGTATCTATCATATCTTTCATGAATAGTTAAATTAGATATAGTATGTAAATCTCCATCAAATGTTCCTTGAAAAGCTTCTGCAATAGTAAATCTAACACCTGTTCCATTATAAAAAGTTTCTGATTGTGCAAACGCTCCTCCAATAGGCACCCATTCAAAGCCCTTTAAGTCAATATCTCTAGCTAATTTGATAGTTTTACCATTATAGTTACCACCAACTTCTCTTAAAGCATTTAATTGACTTCTAGTATAAATAGAATAAGTACTTTCTTCTGTTGAATACCAAGATGTATCATAATCTTTAGCAATAACAGGAGTTAATAAAGTTTCTTCTTCTCCACTTAATAATCCTGTTTCATGTAATTTAGTAGCAACTTCAGCAGTTGAGTATTCTCTTAATTCGGAATATATTGTACCTCCAGATAAAGTTACATAAGCGTAAGCAGATATTTCTACACCATAAGCAGAAGTAGGAACACCCGTTAAAACAACAGCAAATTGTAATTGATTACTAGTTAAAACATAATTAGTAGCATGAACTTCAATTACAGGTTCTGTTACTCCGTGTTCTTCTATATACTCAATAAGATTTAATCCACCCAATAAATGAGTTGGAGCGACATAATAACCAGCATTAATATTACCTGTAACTTCTGCTTCATGACTAGTAACATCAAAAATTGTTCTAAATCTTAAGCCAATTTCACCATTGCTAGTTCTTAATGATTCAGTACTTCCAAAACTTTCTTCTTCAGCTTTAACTTTTAATGAATTACTACTAAATAGTAAAGCACCAACAAACAATAACCCATAAATCTTAAACCTTGTTTTCATATTGTTCCCTTTCTTGATTTTAATCAACGATGGGAAAAGTATAATTAATTGCGACTATTTTTGCAGGATTTTAACTTGCAAAAATAGTCGCAATTCTGCAAAATAAAAATCAATTTTCAATGTAACCGCTTTTTAATAAATACCATTTAAAAGTCATTTAATAACTATTAATATTTTTTAACTAACCAAAAGTATTATTTGTGCAATAATACCTCGTACGAAAAGGAATATATGAATATATATAAAAAGTTAGGTTCTTGGTTAGTGTTGCTGTTTGTTTCTCTTCCTTTGATTTCTTGTATACCTGAAAAGTTAATCAGTGATATTGATAATTATAAATTATTAGAAAATATAACTGAACAACAAATAACAGAAATAGAAGCTCTTAAAACAAAATATAACAATAAGTTTGTTTATGCTATGAACCCTTCTACTGAAGCCTTTGCCGATGATGAAGGCAATATAAATGGCTTTTCAAGTAAGATAACTAATTGGTTAAGTTCTTTTTTTCAAACTTCTTTTGTTCCAGAAATATATTCTTGGGAAGATTTATTTAATGGTTTAGATAGTAATGAAATACAATTCACAGGAGAATTAAGTCCTGCTTTAAGTCGAACAAATATAAATACTCAAACAGGTGTTCCTGATTTTTATATGACTGAACCGATAGCCCAAAGGTCAATTGGTATCTTTAGAATAAAAGATGCTCTTGATTTAAAAGAGATAGCTAAAGAAAGACCATTAAAGTTTTTATTTTATGAAGGTTCGGCAACTATTGGTCTTATAGAAGAGAATAAAAATGCTATTTTTGAATATACTTATGGGACTGCTAATTCGGCAAATGATGTTTATAATGAGTTATTATTAGGAAATTATGATGCTTTTTTAGAAGATAGAACCATGGAAGAAGGGTATGCAGGTTTTGAAGATTTAATAATAAAAGACTTTTTTCCTTTAATTCACACTCAAGTCTCAATTTCCACTAAACAGGCAGAATTAAAACCTTTTATAGATGTTATAGGTTTGTTTATGAAAGCAGGACAGTCTAAGTTCTTTAGTGATTTATATTCAGAAGGTTACCACGATTATTCAAAATATCTTTTATACAATAAGTTTGATGAAGAAGAAAGAGAATATTTAAAGAATAATTCTACTATTAAAGTTTTATTAGAAAGCAATAATTACCCTGTTTCTTTTTTTGAGAATGATGAAAATAAGTTTCAAGGTATAGCTATTGATATATTAAATAAAATGTCTAAATTATTAGATGTTAATTTTGAAAGAGTAAATCAAAGAAATGTTAAATGGAGTGATTTATTAAAAGTCTTAGAAAATGGACAAGCTAGTATGATAAGCGAATTAGTTCAAGTGCCATCTAGAAAAGGTAAATACTTATGGACTGATGAACCTTATAGTAAAGATAAGTTTGTTTTGATTTCTAAAAAGAATAAAGAAGAAATTGCGTTAAATGAAATAATAGAGGCTCGTGTTGGTTTAACAAGTGATTCTATTATGAGTGATTTATTTACAACTTGGTTTCCTAATCACCCTAATGTTAAAAATTATGAAACTAGTGAAGCCATTACTGCCCTTGAAAAAGGTGAGATAGATTTCATTATGGGAACAAGAAACTTATTATTGACCATTACTAACTTTTATGAAAAGCCTGGTTATAAAATAAATTACACTTTTGATTATGAATATGAATCTTCTTTTGGTTTCAATATAAATGAAGAAATACTAGCAAGTATTATCTCTAAAACTCAAAATTATTTAGATGTTCAAGAAATATCAGGTGCTTGGACTAATATGACTTTTGATTATAGTTCTAAACTATATCAAGCCCAAATGCCTTTTTTATTTACTGTTATGACAGTGGCTATTGCTATTATTTTAGTGGCTGTTTTATTTTTAATTAATAGAAGAAGAAATGCTCAAGTTATGGAACATACTATTAAGGTAAGAACTAAGGCTTTAAGAATTCAAACCCTTAATGCTCAAGTGGCAAGTAAAGCAAAAGGTGAGTTTCTGGCAAGAATGAGCCATGAAATAAGAACACCATTAAATGCTATTATTGGTATGGCAACTATTGCTAAACAAGCAAGTCATGAAGGCAAAGTTGAAAGTTCCATTGAAGAAATATTAACAGCATCTAACCACTTGTTAGGTATTTTAAATGATGTTCTAGATATGTCCAAAATTGAATCTGGTAAGTTTAATTTAGCTTTAGAGTTCTTAAACTTGAAGGAAGCAATGAAAGAAGTCTTTAATATTGTGGAATTAAAATGTTTAGATAAAAATATTAAATTAGTTTCTAATTATGAAGAATTAAATAACTTACATATTTTAGGAGATAAATTAAGATTAAAACAAGTAATGATTAATTTATTAGGAAATGCTGTGAAGTTCACAGAGGCGGGTGGCACTATTAAGTTTTTTATAAATATTGTTAGTGAAGATAT
>JAISJY010000085.1 GCA_031261365.1 Caryophanales bacterium
ATGGTTAAGTTGGGCTTTCTGTGCACCCATATTTAATAAAATAAAATGGAGCATTTGTAAGTTACCAAAAAGAACAGTTAGTTTTATTAACTCAAAAAATGTTTAAAATTAAAAAACAACCGCTATTATCTTAAATATTAAATATCACTTGTCTGAGGAACTGCATCAACAATAACACTATAAGAGGAAGCCGAAAAATGATATTCTCTAGTGTTTTTAACCTCTAAATACTTTATCTCAATAGAATAATGATGAGTTCCAGAATTATAAGCAACAATTCTATAAGTTGGAATTAAATAAGTCTCACTCACTCTTATTTCAGTTTTAGACATATTAAAATAAACCGTTCTCTTTAAAAGAATGTTCTCGGTTTGATAATTATAGGAACTTGCATCATCTTTAGTCACTTGACGAGGATGGTCTTCTTCATCTTTAAAACTCTTCAAAGTAATATTATCAACAATTAAAGTCTTATCTTTGCCTAATTTATAGATAGGTGCTAAAGTTAAAATAAGAGTAATAGTTAAAACAACAATAACAGAAACTGCAACAATAATTATATTTTTTAAAGAAAATCTACTTTTTTTACCTTCTGACATATTGCCCCCTATTCTGAAATAGCAAGAAAATCAACTGTATTAAAATGATATTCAATGCTAGAACTTATTTTCTTAAAAGATAATTCAAACCTATAAAAAGTTTGACCATTTACCTCTTTGCTACCTAAATATTTACTACCTGCTAAAACCAAAGAATAATTGACTTGCTTAACATTTTGCTTGTTAGGTGAATAATAAATAACTCTTTCCAAAAAGATAGGTGAAAAAGATTCACCAACCGTTTTTGAAACACTCTCTACTTGATATTTCTTAGGGACATTTGAACTAACTTTATTATTAGTTAAACTTACCCCAGAACCATTAACACTTAAAACAAGTGCTTGATTATCTTTTAATCTTATCATTGGAGAATTACTCACGATTACACCCACGATAACAATAACAACAACTGCACCAACACCCACTAACCACTTCCAAAATTTTTTTATAAATGTTTTCATCTAAACCCCTTTGTTTAAGATTATAAAACAGAACTAATACTTTGTAAATAAATTTGTATTGTAATAGTTCAAAGCCATAACTCCTAAATGATTATAAACATCTTTTTTATTAAATAATAACTCATCCCCGTTTGGTAAACCAAAGAACCCCCCAGCCTCACTTACAATAATACTGCTTGGAGCCACATCCCATTCTTTAGTACCCTCACTTAATTTAATATAAACATGTCCTTCTCCTTCAGCAATTAAACAAGACTTATAAGCCGAACCGCATCTTTTAATATTTTTAATAATTGGAAAAATCTTAGGCAAGTTTAATTCAGTTTCACTGACATGAAAATTAGAAAATAAAATAGTTAAGTTATCAGAAGACTTATTAGTAAATATTCGCTCAGTCGTATTTGTTTTTAAATTAACTTTATAACTACCTTTGCCCTTTTCAGCATAGTAAATTAAACTTTTAGCAGGGACGGCAATAACTCCTAAGATTATTCTTTGCTTGTAACATAGAGCCACATTAACTGTAAATTCATCAGTTCTAGCAATAAAATCCTTAGTCCCATCAATAGGGTCCACAATCCAAATATAATCGTGTTCTAAGCGAGTAGGATTATCAACAGTCTCTTCTGATAAGATAGGATAATTACTTAAAGATAAGTTTTGGGCTATTATTTTATCAGCTAATAAATCCGCTTGAGTAACAGGGGAATTGTCTTCTTTAATTGTTGTTTCTATTTTCTTATTTAAATAAATATCCATAATTGCAGTAGATGCTTCTTTAACAGCTTTTAAAGCTAATTCTAAATTATTCATTATGTTCCTTTATTAATAAATCTAAATCTTCTAATACTAAATCAGCAATTTCAAAACTATCTAATAAAGCCCCAGAGGCTAATTTATGCCCACCACCACCATATTTAACAGCAATAGGATTAATATTAATACTCTTACTTCTAATCTCAGTTCTAATCTTATTATTTTCCACTTGAGCAAATAAAACATGAATATGAATATCTTGAATACCTGCCAAAGCATTAACCATAGTCGCGGCATCATTGCCCGAAATATGATATTTATCTAATATTTCAGAAGTAATTTTTAAATAAGCAACCCCGTTTGGTGTTCTTTCAAAGAAACACTGCAAAAAACCTCTAAAGTGAACTTTTTCTAAAGGTGTTGCTGAAAATAATTGGTCATATAAATACTTAATATCTGCCCCTAAATCTATCAATTTAGCTACTGTGTAAAATAATGAACTAGAAAGTGAAAAAGAAAACTTACCTGTATCTGTCAAAGTTCCTAACAAAAGACAATTAGCAGATTTAGTTGAAAATCTAAGTTTTTCTTTAAAGGCTAAGTCGGCAACCATTAAAGCTGATGCTCCATAAGAAGTATCAATATATTCAATGTCGGCAAAGGCTTCACTAAAAATATGATGGTCTATTTTAATTATCTTTTTAGCAATTTTAAAGTTACCCTCAACTCTTGGAGTATCACCAACATCTATGATAATCGCTAGTGACTTCTTAATTAATTCATCACTAACTACTTCTTCCTTACCAATAATATTAGGAAAATTATTTAAAGTATCACCGACCGCATATATTTGTTTGTCAGGAAAATTATCTTTTAATAAATAATAAAGCCCCCATTGACTTCCCAAAGCATCTCCATCAGGTTTCAAATGTCTAAAAATTGTAATGATATTGTGTTCTTTTACTAATTTAAATATTTCTTTTTGATAGTTCATAAGAAAATTATAATACTTTTTTCTCTGAAATTTCAAATATGAGACAAAATAAGAGTATAATTTATTATAGAAGAAAGAGGTATTATTATGATAGAAATTAAAAATGTTAGTCCAAAGGCACCGCTAGTTTGGTTTATTTTAAGGTTAATGCTTTTAATAGTCTTAATTATTCCTTTGCCTTTTTTATTAATTGGAATTGGAGAAGCAGTAGGTGATAATTTAAGTGCTAGAATAGTTTTTAGTATTATTCTTGTCATTTTAATAATTCCTCAAGCAATTTATACCTTCGTTTTTCCTTCTTTACAATATAAAAAATATCAAATACTTATTGAAGGCAACAAAGTAACAGTTAAAAGAGGTGTCATATTTCTTAAAACAGAAGTTGCTACTTTTGCTAGAATACAACATATTTCTACTTATAGAGGCATCTTAGACCGCTTTTTTCAAATGACTAATGTTTTTTTAATCACAGCGGGCAGTAATGTTAGATTAACAAGGCTAAGTTTAGAACAAGGTCAAGAAGTTTTAAGTTTTGTAGAAGAGATATTATTAAAAAATAAAAATATTGAGGAAGCTAAAAATGATTAATGCAGATAAAACTATAAAAAATGATAGATTAGTCTTTACTACTAGTTTTATTGCTTCTTTTTTGGCTTTTTTATTTGTTTCATTTTGTTTTGTTTTAAGTTTATTTGCCGAAGAAAATGAAATATATCTAAAAGAGTTCTTTAATAATTATGGTGTTTATACTATAGTCGGTTTAATAGTTTTGTCTTTATTTGTAGGCTTTTTAACAGGTTATGTAACTGCTGAAGCTAAAACATTTACTATTTCTGATAATTATATTAAGTCCGATTATAAGTTTATTAGTAAAAAAAGTGTGACTGTTGATTATGATAAAATCAATAATCTTAAAGTAACGAGAAGTTTATTAAGTCGTTTTTTCGGTTTAGGAGCTTTACATATTCAAAGTGGGTCAGCAACTTTTGCAGCTAAATCTGAAATAGTTACCTATCAAAAAAAGGCTTATTGTGAATATTTAAAAGGTTACTTACAAAATAGAATTGATAAAAAAGAAAGTGAAGAATTAGTTTTACCAAAAGATAAAGTGGAAGTAATAGTTGAAGAAAGTGAAGATGTTATTAGAGTTAGTAAAAAACAATTACTTCAAAAGTCTTTGCTTGAATCTTTTATTTTAATAATTTTGTTGGTGGCATCTTTATTAGTTTCTCTAATTCTATGGGGTAAATATACTTTAACAACCGATAGTGGTGAAGACTTTGAAGCAATGATAATACCTTTATCATTTGCAGGAACGCTTTTCTTGAGTATCATTTCTCTTTTCTTATATAACTTACTACATTATGCTTCCTTTAAGGCTTCCATATTTAGTGATAAAATCAAAATAGAGTATGGCTTTTTCCAAAAAGATGAGGTTATTATTAACCGTGATAAAATACATGGTTACACCATTAGACAAGGTCTATTTGCTCAATTATTTAAAGTTGGTAAGTTAACCTTAAATGTTATTGGAACAGTGGTAGTATCTAATAATGAAGGTGGTAGTTCTAGTTCAGAAACTAGTATTTTATCTCCTTTTGCTCCTATAATAGAATTAAAAAAGATTATAGAAAGAGTTTTCCCCGAGTATCAAAAAAAAATCAAAACATCTACTCCTGATAAGAATGCTTTCTTACATAACTTTATTATTCCTTTTGCTTGGGGCACTTTGTTTCTTTTAGCTTTCCTTTTACCTTTAACAACTATTCATTGGACTTTTATTTTTATTTATTTGTTTGTCCTTGTTATATCTTTGGCTGATGCCTTATTGAAGAAACAAAACGAATTAGCTATATCTAATAAATACTATAAAGTTGTCAGTGCTGGTCTTTATAAAAAAACAATATGTATGAAAACATCATCAGTTCAAGAAGTTAATTCTTTTGCAGGGTTTATCAGAAGAAAACAAGGATTAGCTACCTATGTTATTCAATATCGGAGTTCAACTTCTTTAGGTATCGCGACTGTTTATATTACTAATATACCTTTAATAGATGTTAAATTTGAAGACGATTAATATAAATATTCAACGGAGGGAATAATATGAAAGAGAAAATAAAGAAAATAGGGAGGCGTTTGTTTGGCTTTGGAGAATTAACTAATGACCAGATAGCTTCTTTTGAAAGCGAAAGGTGTGCTTCTAATTTGCATAGAATATGGCTTTTCTCAATTTATGTTATTGTTTTAGAAGTACTTTTACAAATATTAAATATCTTTAAACCTCAAGGTGAGAGTGATATAGATTTAATGCCATTTATTATTTTATCAATAGCTTCTTTATTAATTGCCATTATTTTTTGTATTATCTTTTCTTATTTTAAAAAGAACTCTAATAAAATATCTGAAAAAGTTAAAAACAATTTTACTTTTCTTTATCTATATATTTATATTGTTATTCAAATGGCTTTTTTAAGTTTGAATATCTTACAAGCAGGAACTTTTGAATCTTATGTAATTGTGGTCATGGTGGCAGGATTATTTATAGTTATCAAACCTATTGAAATCTTATTTATTGGAGTAGGTGGTGGTTTATATTCGGCTTTATTTGCTTTCTTTAATCGCGATAAAGGAGATTTTTCTTCTTGGAATAGATTAATGTCCACAGATTTATGGACTAATTTATTAATTATGGTCGGTATTGCTATCTTTGTTTCTATTTTGTTATATAGAATGTATGTTAGTAATTACACTCAAAGAATTAAAATAGAAAAGATAAATAGTTCTTTAGAAAGAACAGTGGATGATAGAACTAAAGAATTACAAAGTCAAATTGTTATTGCTGAGAATGCCTCTAAAGCTAAAAGTACTTTTTTAGCGAGAATGAGTCATGAAATTAGAACACCTTTAAATGCTATTATTGGACTTTTACAAATAATTCAAAAGAAAGAACACGATGCGGTAACCAAATCTCATCTGCGGGAAATTAAAAATGCTTCGGACCATTTACTCGGTTTATTAAATGATATTTTAGACATGAGTAAAATTGAATCTGAAGACATTAGACTAGCTCAAGATGAGTTTACTTTTTTAGAATCTTTAAAAGAAGTAAGTGATATTATTAAAGTTAGAGCTGAACAAAAAGAAATAAACTTTGTAGCAGATTTAAGTGAAGTTACTAATGAATTAGTTATTGGTGATAAAGTAAGAATAAAGCAAGTTTTGATTAATTTATTAGGTAATTCGGTTAAGTTCACTCCAACAGGTGGGCAAGTTACTTTAAATGTCAAAGTCATAGAAGATACAGCCGCTTTTGTCAAATATCATATTGAATGTATCGATACAGGTATAGGGGTGAGTGAAGAAATATTAGCTAATTTATTCTCAGCTTTTCAACAAGGACATTCTAATGAAAACTTTCAATATGGTGGTTCTGGTTTAGGTTTAACTATCTCGCAACATATTGTTAATTTGACAGGTTCTAAAATAGAGGTAAGTACTAAATTAGGGGAAGGTTCTAATTTTTATTTTGATTTAACATTAGCTAAAGAATTAAATAATGAAAAAACTAATAGTGAGGTTGTTGAAGAAAAGTTTAATGTTGATTTAACAAATAAAAGAATATTAATTGTGGAAGATATTGAAATAAATAGATTAATTGTTAGAGAATTATTAAGTGAAACTCATGCCAATATTGAAGAAGCTGTTGATGGTTTAGATGCTTTAAATAAAGTAAAGAAATCTCCTATTGGTTATTATGATTTAATCTTTATGGATATTATGATGCCGAATATGAACGGTTATGAAGCATCAGTGGCAATTAGAGAATTAAAAAGAACTGATACTATTAAATTACCAATAATTGCTATGACTGCTAATGCTTTTAGAGAAGACATAGACAGAGCTTTAGCAAGTGGTATGAACGGGCATATTGCTAAGCCGATTAACTTTGTTGGTGTTTTAAGAACTTTAAAAGAAATCTTTGAAAACGATTAATTTAGATACTTATTTAAAGCGTTTATAACTTGTTTAATATCAATAGGTTTGCCGACATGGTCATTCATACCACTGGCAAGACTTTTTTGAACATCTTCTCGCATGACATTGGCAGACATCGCGACAATAGGTATTTCTTTAGCTTCTTTTAAAGGAAGATTTCTAATAGCTCTAGTAGCTGTATAGCCATCCATGACAGGCATTTGAATGTCCATAAAGATTAAATCATATTTTTGTGGGTTCTCTTTAAACATTTCTAAAGCTATCTTTCCATCATAAGCAAAGTCAATATTAACTTTAGTTTCCAAGAGTAAAGCTTGAAGTATTTCTCTATTAATATCTATATCTTCCGCACAAAGAAGGCATTTATTTGATAAGTCTGGAATAGTTAAGGTTGTTTCTTTACTTTCAATTACTACTTGTTTAACATCTAAACTAATATTCAATAAATTAACAATATCACTCGGGAATATCGGTTTAATTAAATATTGTTTAATTTCTAAATTACGGGCTTTATCTTCTAAACCTGTCCAGTCTTTAGCTCTTAAAAAGACCACCATAGGAGGATTATCTTGTTTACTATTAATAATATTAACTAATTCTAAACTATCAATATCTGCCACATCCCAATCAATAAAATAAACATCATAAGGATGATGATTAATTAATTGAGTAGCTTGAGAACCTGAATTAGTATGTTCAAAAGCTAAATTATATTCACTAACTAAAAAATCAAAATAAGTTTTAGAGTTTTCATCTAAACCGATTCCTAATACTTTAATATTTTTCCAATTAATATCTTGACTTAACTTATAAGTTTGTTGTCCTTGAGCAATTTTCATTTTTAAAGTAATAGTAAAAGTTGAACCTTTGTCTAAAACAGAATCAACAGTTATAGTTCCTCCCATATGTTCAATAATTCTTTTGGCTATGGCTAAACCTAAACCTGTTCCTCCATACTTTTTAGTGGTGAATTCTTCAGCTTGTTCAAAGACTAAAAATATTTTATCTTTTTGTTCTTCGGCAATACCAATACCAGAATCTATAACTTCTATTTTAATAGTGCATTCTTCTTTATCTAAATTTAAAAGAGTAGCATTTAAAGATATTTTGCCATTAAAAGGAGTGAATTTATTAGCATTTGATAAAAGGTTAGTTAGAACTTGAGAAAGTCTTTGTTCATCGGTCATAACAAAAACAGGAATATTTTGGTCAATAAAGACTTCAAAGTTTTGTTGTTTATCTTCCATTTTGACATTTATAACATTGGCAACTTTATGTAATAAACCTTCAAATCTAATCTTTTCATAATTTAGTTGCATTTTATTAGCTTCAATTTTAGAAAAGTCTAAAATATCATTAATAACGCCTAATAAATGAGAAGAAGCATCTCTTATCTTTTCAAAAGCATAATCTTTTCTTTCCGAATTATCACTACTATTACCGATTTCGGTCATTCCAATAATAGCATTCATCGGGGTTCTTATTTCATGAGACATATTAGCTAAAAAAGAGGTCTTAGCTAGACTACTTTTTAAGGCTTGTTCTTTGGCTTCTTGTAAATCAATAACTAAAGTTTTTAAAGAGTTATATTGGTCATTCATCATTTTCTTTTGATAAATTAAGATAATAGAAATACATAAAGTTACAATTAAGAAAGGTTGTAATTGATCAATTATTCTTAAAAACTCAACTCCATGATAAGTATCTTTAGGAACCCATATTTTAAAGTATTCAATTAAATAAGCTCCAACATCTATGATAATTGTCATAATAGCTAAAAGTATTCTTTGCCAACCTTTAAGCATGACAATAACCATTAAGAGACTAAAAACAAAATAAGTATTCATAGAACCATTGATACCACCCATAAAGAAATAGGCTAAAGGCATTAAAATACAGGAAACAGCAATACAAGCGATTAAGGCTAATAAATTAAACTTTTTCATTTTATTAAAGATAACTAAAGCTGATAAAGCACTGACAAACATTCCTGTTAAGATTAATAAAAGAATGGGGTCGGCATTCATAAAGATTCTAGTGATTAGGGAAAAGAAAGCCGAAATTGAACCAGCCAATATTACAATATTAATGGTTCTTTCTTCAACTGTTAGTTTATCAGTGAAGTACTTGTCAAAAAGGGTTTTAAAATAGTTTTTCATAATATTTAAATTATACTAGAAGTAACTATTCAGGGTAAAGATAATAAAAGTTAAAAAAGATTAGCCATTAAAGAAAAAACATTACAGTCACGATAAGTTTGAACAAAGGCTTGAGTAGAAAGAAAACCATTAAGACAAGC
>JAISJY010000112.1 GCA_031261365.1 Caryophanales bacterium
TATCTTTTAAAACTATTTTTTTTTCATCTAAATAAATAAAAGAGGCTTTTAAATTGTTTTTAGGTAAACCGATAGAGCCAGGATTTGCTTTAATACCATCTTTAGTTTTCTCTAACAAAGGTAAATGATAATGACCGAATAAGAATATTTGTTTAAATAATGGTTCATAGTTATAAGGGTCAAAATGATGACCATGACTTAAATATAATTGATAACCAGCATGTTTTAATTTCTTTTCTTTTAAAGATTTAATTTCTAAAACCATCTCATCTACTTCAGAATCACAATTTCCTTTAATCCAAATAATCTTATCTTTATATTTCTTTAATAATTCAAAAACAGCTTGAGTATTATAGCTTTCTGGTAAAGGATTTCTAGGTCCATGATATAAAATATCGCCTAATAAAATTAATTTATCGGCTTTTAATTTTTTATATTCTTGAAGTAGTTTTAAGGTATTATTTAAATTACCATGAATATCACTAACTATAATAAACTTCATTCTTATCTAACTATTTCACCTTCACAAACTCCAAAAGCCGCATTTGCTTCATCTGTATCAATATGCATAGCTAAAGAAAAACTATCTTTAACTCTAATTACAACATCATCAAATATCAAAGAGCGACCATTAGAAAAAGCTCTAACTTGAACTATATCTTTATCTTTTACATTAAACTCTTTAGCATCTTTTGGAGTCATATGAATATGTCTTTTAGCTACTATAACACCTTCTTTTAAACTGACTTCACCCATTGGTCCTCTTAAAATAACACTTGGAGTATCTATAATATCACCAGACTCTCTAATAACAGGTAAAACTCCTATTGTTCGAGCATCTGTGGCACTTAATTCTACTTGGGTTTCATTTCTAACAGGACCTAAAATAGAGACACCAGCTATTTCTTTTTTTGGTCCAACAACAGTTACTTTTTCTTCACTAGCATATTGTCCGGGTTGACTTAAATCTTTTTTAGGATGTAAAGTATAACCTTTTCCAAATAATGCTTCTAAAGTATTTTGGTCAACATGTACATGTCTAGCACTTGTTTCAATAATAAATTTCATATTTTTAATTCCTTCTTTCTTATATGATTATATCATACCTTAATAAAAAAAGCATCTAGAGGAACTAAAAATAGCCTTCTAAATGCTTTTAAATAATCAAACTTTAATTAATTTTATCTTCCTTTAAGATCGTATGTGCCCATCGCGATAGAGCCAACAGTAACTAATAATAGAGGTTCAAAGAAAACAGGGAATAATAATTTTACTATATCTCCATATAATTTTAATTTATCAGCATCCTCACCAGCTAATTCAATTATAACTTTTATTCCATCTATTGAATCTATAACCAATAATACTAAAAAGACTAACCCTACAAGCACTGCCACTAAACCGATTATTTTTCTCATTTTAATACTCCTTCCAATTTAGTTGCTTAAATTATCTCAAAAATATTATTAATTGCAAATACTTTTTTATATTAATCTTCAAAGTTTATTTTTTTATTTAGATGTCTCTTTATTTGTTATACAATTTATAAGGTAACTTTTGTTAAGTTACAAATAAAATGAAAAATATTTTGCAGAAAATTGGTTGGTTTATTAAACAGGAATGGAAAACTTATTTAGGAATGTTTTTCTTACTCTTATTAATCTCTTTTATCTCTTTGACACCTGCTTATGTGCTTGGTTTAGCTATTGATAATATTATTTCTGGTAACTTAAATTGGAGTAATTTCTTTTGGTTAATTGCTGGACTTATTTTATTACCTTTATTTAGATATTGTATGAGTTTTATTTATAACATTTTAATTAATAAAGAAGCTCAAAAACTTGCTTTTCAATTAAGGCATAAATATTTAGATCATCTTTTTGAAATGGATTCAAAGTTTTATGAAAAATATACTAAAGGTGACCTTATTTCCAGAGTTACAGCTGATTTAGAACAATTAACAATTGCTGCAACTTCTTTATTAGAAGGTATTATCTTCAATATTGGCATTATTATTTTTGCTATTACAATTATGAGTGTTTCTATTAGTTGGAAACTTACTATTATTGCTGTTTCTATTATGCCTATTGCTTTAACTATTTTTAATTTTATTCGTTTCCAAAAAAGAAAATATTATAAAATACATCAAGAAATCTATGCTAATATGACTGAAAAGGTTTTAGAATCAGTAGAAGGTCAAAAAACAATTAGAGCTTATACTCAAGAGGAAAATGATTTAAAAAAACAAAACGAAGCCATAATGGCTGATATTAATTCTTGGAAATATATTGTTAATTTTGAGAATTGGTTTAATCCTTTATTTGAAATAGTTTATGGTATTGCTTATATTTTAGCTTTTGCCTTCGGAGTTTTCTTTATTATTAATCAAGAAATAACTCTGGGACAGTTAATCATTTTTGTTTCTTATATCGGTATGTTGTATGCTCCTATTATTGCTGTTTCTACTGTTTTTCAACAAATAAATAATGCAACTATCTCCGCTGACAGAATTGATGAGATAATGAAACAAACGGCTGAGGTTTTTGATGATGTTGAAGCTAAAGAAATAATGGAATTTAAGGAAATTGAATTCAAAGATGTTACCTTTAAATATCCTTTTGATTCTTTTGCTGTCTTAAAAAACATTAGTTTTACAATTAAAGCAGGACAAACTATTGGTATTGTTGGACCAACAGGGGCAGGTAAATCAACTTTAATTAGACAATTATTAAGACAGTTTAAGACAACAAAAGGACAAATATTTATTGATGGTATTAGTATTGAAAAATTTAAAATAGAAGATGTCCATAATTTAGTGGGTTATGTTCCTCAAGCCCATATGCTTTTTAAACGCTCAGTGGATGCTAATATTATGTTAGGTAATCCTAAAGCTACTAATAAAGATTTAGATAAAGCGGTTAGAATTGCTGACTTTAATAAAGATATTCTTTTTTTACATGATGGTTTAAATACTATGGTTGAGGAGGCAGGAACTTCTCTTTCAGGAGGACAAAAACAAAGGTTATCTATTGCTAGAGCTTTAATAAAAGACCCACAAATATTAATTATGGATGATTCTTTATCAGCAGTTGATGCTAAGACTGAAGATAACATTATTGAACAACTTAAACTCTTTAGAAAAGGTAAAACTAACATCATTGTTACCCATCGTTTTTCAGCTATTTATGATGCGAACATCATATATGTTATTGAAAATGGGACTATCTCTCAACAAGGAACACATCAAGAACTATTAAAACAAGAAGGGTGGTATAAAGCTCAATATATTCAGCAAATTACCATGAACGAGAAATGAAAACTATTAAGAAAGTTTGGAGATATGTCACTAAATATAAGAAGTTATTTTGGATTTCTTTTATAGCAATGTTAATTGTTCAAGCCTTAGGACTTTTAGCTCCTTTACTAGTTAAATCTATTTTAGATGACCAACTTTTAGGTATTGAAAAACCTTGGTATGAAACCGAAGTGTCAAATAATAAAAGTGTTTCTTTTCAAAATATACTTTATACCCAAGAAGAAAAAAGTGAGCATGTAGTTTCAATTGTTTTTTATGAAAGCAAATATTATTTTATTGATGATTTAGTAATAAACGGTAACAAGAAATTAGTTGATAATATTATGATTATTACTTCTTTTGATGGGAGTCAAAAAGAATATACTGTTACTTTACTTTCTCATAATGAGGTTATTGCTTTTTATAAGCCTTTTGTTAATCCTTTAATTGTTTTAATTGTCTTATTATTTGTTAGATTTATTTTGCAAATTATTTTTACTTATATTCAGCGAATTACTACGGCTTATATTAATATTAATATTGTTAGAGATGCTAGAAAAGATGCAGTGATGGCTTTACAAAGATTACCGATGGAATATTTAGAAACTGAACCTGCTGGTAAAATTGCTAATAGAGTTATTAGTGATGTTAATGGAATGATTAATCTATTTTCAACGGTTATGAACTTATTAGTTAATGCTTCTCTTTCTATTATTTTTGCTTATATCGGAATGTTTTATTTAGATGCTAAACTTGCCTTATTAACTTTTATTATTTTCCCTGTTGTTTATTTTTGGTTAAGGTGGTTTATTAAAAGACTTAATAGTATCGCGGTTAAAGTAAATGAG
>JAISJY010000143.1 GCA_031261365.1 Caryophanales bacterium
AACAGCTCAACAAGTCGGCTTTCCTGAAGCTAGAATACCTTTAGCTTTCACAGTTATTGATTTAGCTCTCTCTCCTAAAAGTAAATCAGGTATCTATTCTATTGATAAAGCTTTAGAAGTGGTTAATCAAAAAGTAATTGAAGTTCCTTATTATTTAAGGTTAACTCCTCATAATATTAATCCTGAAGCAATGTTTCCTTATGATAGAAGTGATCTATGGTCTCTTATTCAATATTTACCAGACGAATTAAAAAATAATCTTTTCTATACCTTTGATAAAACAGGTAACTATGAGAAAGCCTTAATTGAACATTATCATAATTTACTTAAAGTTAAAAGGTCTAATGATATTACTACTTTAAGAAAAACTAAACCAAATACTTAGCAATTACAGGTAAAGGATTAACCTTTTCACTAACAATACTAAAAGCTTCTTCTACCTCTTTTAAAACCTCATTGACATTTTCATAATTAGTGTAACAAGTTGCTAAAACTTCACCCTTACTTATTTTATCGCCTATTTTATGTCTAATAACAATACCACTTGGGTAATCAATTAAATCTTCTTTGGTTAATCTTCCTGCTCCTAATTTCATAGCTGATGTCCCTAATGTTAAAGCTTGAGCTCTCTTTAAATAACCATCTCTTTTAGCTTTAATCTCATAAACATATTTACTAGTTTCAAACTTATCTAAATTATCTAAATAAGAAACATCACCACCTTGGGCTTTGATAAACTCTTTTAACTTTTTAAAAGCTAAACCATTTTCAATATTCTTTAATAAATCTTCTTTGGCTTTTTCTCTATCTTCATATACTTTGCTTTGAACTAACATAATACTACCAGCCTCTAAACAAAGTTCTACTAAATCTTTTGGTCCATTTCCTTTTAAAGTATTAACAGCCTCTTTTACTTCTAAAATATTCCCTATTGCTAAGCCTAAAGGTTGTTCCATATCAGTAATAATAGCTCTAGTATCTCTTTTTAAATGTTTTCCTATTTCTACCATAACTGTTGCTAAATTAACAGCATCCTCAACACTTTTCATAAAAGCACCTTCGCCATATTTAACATCTAATAAAATAGCATCCGAACCTGTGGCTAATTTCTTGGACATAATAGAAGAAGAAATTAAAGGTAAAGATTCAACTGTTGCCGTTACATCTCTTAAAGCATATAACTTTTTATCAGCAGGTACTAAATCATTAGTTTGTCCCATTAAAGCAATACCTATTTCATTTACTTGTTTAATAAAAGCTTCTTGAGTTAAAGAAATACTAACACCAGGAATTGACTCTAATTTATCTAAAGTACCTCCTGTATGACCTAAACCACGACCACTCATTTTAGCAACTTTAGCTCCTAAACTTGCTACTAAAGGTCCTAAAACCAAGCTAGTTTTATCACCAACACCACCTGTGGAATGCTTATCAACTTTAAGTCCTTTAATACTTGATAAATCTAAAATCTTACCACTATGCATCATAACACTTGTTAAATCAGCAGTCTCACGGCTATTCATACCATTTAAAACAATTGCCATTGCTAAAGCGGAAGCTTGATAATCTGGAATACTTCCATTCACAAAACCATTAATAAAAAACTCTATTTCTTCTTTGCTTAATTCATTATTATCTTTTTTCTTACATATTATATCTACTGCCCGCATATTACCTCAATTCACTTAATATTATACAAGAAATGAAGGTTATAGTCATTTAATTTTAGAATTAAAAACAAAAGATAGACACAGATTAATCATAAAATAAAATACAACTTACTTTAATAATGAAATCATGTGTTAATTAATACTACTTTTTAATTAATGTTGACTTTTAAAAATAGACAAGAGTATTTGCGAGAGAATGCGAGAGGTTGCGAGAGGTTGCGAGATATTTCTAGAGTTTACAAATACTTATAAAATTACAATTTCCTTGTTTCAATTAACCATTTAAATGCTAAAACAGCTTCATTAGAAAAACTATCTTTCTTTTCTATCTCAAATTGTTCTACTAAAACCGCGTGTAGTTTATTACAAACTCTAATTGAAGGCTCATTATCAACTGCATTTACTAAATAGAAACTAGTAATTTTATTCTCTAAAAGTATCTTTTTTAATAATGTTAAAGCCTTAGTTGCATAACCCTTATTCCGATAACCAGACTCAATAAAATAAGAAACATTACCCCATAAAACAGTTAAAGGAGTATTCTCTAACCGCAGAGTAATATTACCGACACCAAGTCCATTAACATAAATACCATAAATTAAAGTGTAAGGTAAACCAATAATGCTATTGCCTAACTCTTTCTTTAAAAATATTAATTCCATATTATTATTTCTAACCACTTTACTTATGATAACTTCCTTCTTTAAATCATTATTTCTTTTTTCTAATAAATCATTAAAATACTCATTAATAATTAAATAATCTTCTTGACTTGCCAAAGAAAAAAACAATTCAAAAACTAATAAAGCATTAGATAAGTCTAGACATGTTGCTAAAGTATAGATAAGTATCTCATAACCTATCTTATTAATCTCTTTACTTTTCTTCAAAGAAGGTTTAACTACTTTATTAATATATTCTTTGATTTGTCTACTATTTTTCTTACCACATAAATTATTATAAATAATGTTATTACTAAAACTAAACATATCTCCTTGAATATTACTCTCATAATAAGTCAGTAATCTTTGGGTAAAAACAACTAGCAATATCTTTTCATTAGAAGTTATTTCACTAACTATTTTGTTTCTTATTAAGTCTTTCACGGTTTTCTTTTTCTAATAATTTTTCTTCAGTTTTAATACTTCTTTGAGCATAATATTTTTCAATAGGTGATATTTCTTTTAACTTTTCAACTTCAATTTCAGCAGTTGTTTTTAATTTCTCAGCTAATTCAGGAGTTGATAAATCTTTATAATCTTCATAAAGAAGAGGCGTTCCAAACTTAATGTAAGTATGATTTAATTTAAATATGTTAAATAAATTACCTAATATTCTAAATGAACCTTGAATATAAACAGGAACAATGGTTGTTTTACTTGGATAAGCAGATCTAAAAGCACCAGGCTTATAATCATTTAAATGAAAGTCTTTTAATTTAGTTCTTGTTCCTTCAGCAAATAATAAAATACGGTAATTAGGTATTTCTTTTAAGCGTTTTTCCATTGATTTAAAGATTTTTAAAGAACCTTTATAATCTTTTCTATCTAAAAAATAACCATCCATTAATCTAATAATATCACCAACATAAAGAGTCTTTTGTAATTCTATTTTAGATAAGAAACACATCGGCTCTTTCATAATTGAAATTAAAATTAAAGGGTCAAAAGCCGATTGATGATTTGGAACTATCATTACAGGTCCTGTTTTTGGGACATTCTCTAAGCCTTCCACATGATACTTACATCTCAAACCCCAAGAAACTACTTTTAAAACTCTTCTCACAAAAGAATATCTAGTCTTTAAAGAGGTTTTCTTTTGACTTAATAAATGAAACCAAAGCAAAGGTGTTACTAATAAAACAAACCACCCTACTAAAATTAAAGCTAAAGTAACATTACCCATTTACTTGCCTCAAATATCTTTTTATAATAAACTCTTGTTTTTCCTCTTGACTAATCAAAACAAAATTATTCTTATATTCAGGAAAATAAACATCACCCTCATAAG
Source organism: Caryophanales bacterium (assembly GCA_031261365.1). Lineage (GTDB taxonomy): Bacteria > Bacillota_I > Bacilli_A > RFN20 > JAISJY01 > JAISJY01. The sequence continues at coordinate 3,681 of JAISJY010000143.1, forward strand.
TATTTTGGATTTCTGAAATAATCAATTCTTGAGTATAAGGTAAGAAAGCTTTATAAATAGAAGCACCACCACAAATATAAACTACCTCTTCACTTTGATAATATCTCTTGATTAAAACATTAATATCAGTTACAACTTCACAGCCTTTACTTTCAAAATCACTTGTAAAATTAACAATAATAGTTGTTCTATTAGGTAAAACTTTTCCAATACTATTAAAGGTCGTGCTCCCCATAATAATAATATGATTAAGTGTTGTTTCCTTAAAATGTAAAAAATCTTCCTTTATATACCAAGGAATATTTGGACCATTACCAATAACTCTATTCAAGTCATGAGCCACAATAATCTTAAACACTGACCACTCCTTTAATAGTAGGATAAGGGTCATAATCTACTATCTCAAAATCTTCAATAGTATAATCAGTAACAGGTTTAGGCTGACATTTAATAATTAATTTAGGCAATTTTCTAGGTTCTCTTTGTAATTGTTCTTGAACTTGAGGTAAATGATTAAGATAAATATGAGCATCCCCAAAAGTATGAATAAAATCACCAACTTTAAAGTTTAAACTATGACATAAAATTAATAAAAATAAAGAATATGAAGCAATATTAAAAGGTACTCCTAAAAAAACATCGGCACTCCTTTGATATAACTGTAAACTTAAAGTATTATTAACAACATAACATTGTAGAAAAGCATGACAAGGTGGTAAAGCCATTTCATTTAATTGAGCAGGGTTCCAAGCACAAATAATATGTCTCCTACTAGAAGGATTATTTTTTAAACTTTCTACTAATTCTAATAATTGGTCCACTTTAAAGAAATCTCTCCACTGTTTGCCATAAACAGCTCCTAAATCTCCCCATTTAATAGCAAAATCTTGATTATTTTTAATCTTTTCAATAAACTCTAGCATTGTTTCATTTTGATATTCATTACTATTTTTATATTTAGCATAAGGCCAATCATTCCAAATATTAACATTTTTAGTAACTAAAGAATAAATATTAGTTTCACCTCTAATAATCCATAATAATTCTTCAATAATCCCTCTATAAAAAACCTTTTTAGTAGTCAATAAAGGAAAACCATCCTCTAAATGATATCTATTTTGATAACCAAAAATAGAAATAGTTCCCGTATTAGTTCTATCTTCTTTTCTTTGACCTTTTTCCAAGATTTCTTTTAATAATTGCAAATATTGAAGCATATTTATATTATAAACTTTTTGAAATCATATTCAAGGCATTTAAGCCTCTTATTTAGTAATTGTTTTAATAATACGAGCCAAAGTAGTTTTTATTTCTTTAATATCTAAAGGTTTAGAAATATGAGCATCCATTCCTGCTTCCTTACTCGCTGTTCGGTCATCCTGCATCGCATTAGCTGTCATTGCTATAATCGGTATATGTTTATTCCAGCCTTGTTCAAACTCTAATTTTCTAATTTCTCTACTAGCTGTCATTCCATCCATAATCGGCATTTGAATATCCATAAAAATTAAATCATAAGTATTATTTAAAAAGGCATCAACAGCTTCTTGACCATTGACTACTAAATCTAATTTAAAACCAAACTCTCCTAAAACTGCCAAAGCAATTTCTTGATTTATTTCATTATCTTCTACTAATAAAGCTTTATAACCACTATAATCCACAAAATCAGTTTCATCATTTTCCATATTTGTTAATAAGTCTTCTTCTTTCACAATATCTAATATTATTTCAAAACTAAAATTACTCCCTTGACCAATTTCACTAGTTACCATAAACTTGCCACCCATTAACTCTACTATCGCTTTAGAAATAGATAAACCTAACCCTGTTCCACCAAACTTTCTAGCCGTGGAATTATCAGCTTGAGTAAAAGGCATAAACAAATTATCTAATTGCTCTTGGCTCATTCCAATACCTGTATCTATAACTGAAACTTTTAATTGAACTTTCTTATCAGTTACAATAGTTGAATTAATAATTAGAGAAGCACTACCCTCTAAAGTAAACTTAGCCGAATTACCTAAAATATTCAAAAGAACTTGAGAAAATCTTAAACTATCACCTAATAAAACTTTTGGAGTATTATCAGAAATTGTAATATTTAATTCAATATTCTTTTCATCCATCTTTGGAGCAATTAATTCTCTAATATTTTCCACAATTTCTCTAATGACAAATGGTTGACTTTCTAAAGTTAATTTACCCACCTCTATTTTTGAAAAATCTAAAATATCATTAATAATTCCCAATAATAAAGAAGCCGAAGACTGTATTTTCTTTAAATAATCCGAGCGTTTATCTTCTTCTTTACTTTGCATTGCTAATCTAGTCATACCTAAAACCCCATTCATTGGTGTTCTTATCTCATGGCTCATTCTGGCTAAAAACTCTTTTTGAGCTTTATTACTTGCCTCGGCTGAAGCCAAAGCAGCTTGAACTTTATAAGAATCATTAATACTTTCTGCCATTGAATTAATACCTTCAACAACTATTCCTAATTCTCCTTTGCTTGGTAATAAACGGTATTCTAAATCAGTCTTTAATATTCTTGTTCCTTCTACAATTCTATTAACATCTTTAAAAACTGCCCGAGAAAAATAAATAGCCAAAGCTAAAATAACAATAAAACCAGCAATTAAAGCTATTGTTACTCCATTAGTCATATTTCTAAATTGTTGTTCAATATCATTTGTTAACTCAGTAGCCCAGCAATAACCAATAACTGTTCCATCTTTAACAATTGGAACCATAGCATTTAAAATATTACCTCTCACCATTGTTCCAAAAGTACAATTTTCCGTATTTGTTGCCATAACTGTTCTGCCAGGATGATTAAGAGCAATAGGCGTACCCACAAAATTATAAAATAATTCGCTAGGACCATAAGTTATAATAGAGTCTAATTCTAAAGAATAATAACCAACTCCTAATCCCTCTGAACTACGAGCCACTAAATCTGTTCTTGCCTTTAATTCAGTATTTAAAACATTGATTTGATTTTCTCTTGTTAGCAAAGAAGCGCTCTTTTCAATTAAGATTTCATCATAGGATTTATCAAGTAAATCTCTTAGTAATCTAGCATAACCTAATAACTTATCTTCCTTTTCTTTATAAAGAATATTTTGAGAAATGTTTTGACTAGAAAATAAATAACCACCTAAAGAAAGTGACATAAAAAGAATAATTATGATAATTGTCTTTCCTTGAAAAGACTTTAAGAAGCTTTTTAACAAAGTAAATAATGACTTTTTTTCAGTATTCATTTACCCTCCTAATCAAAAATATTATACCATAACCTCAAAGTTTTCTTTTCTTTCTAAGTAATTTTTATGATATATTTAAGCAAAAAGGTCTTTTTTAAATAACATCTACTCACTAAAAAAGCATTCTTAAAAGGAACTTTACTCACTATCATTATTGATTCTTGAATGATTTTAAGAAAACTATCATTTATTTCTATTCTTCCTTTAACACATACTACATCACCTGAAACTAAATACTTTACCTCATTAAAAGCTAGTTCATTCCAAGGATATATCTTAAAGATATCAACATCATATTCATTATTATGATTTAAAAAAGATCTAATTGTTTCTAATTCATAATAGTTCTTATCTTTTATCCCACCTACTACTCTACCTACTAAATTTAAACTATTAAGCATATTTACCCCTCTTCTATTTTAAAACAATTAAAAAAGATAATTTAACTTAATAATATTCTATTTTCTACTATTTTATTCTATATAGTCCGGATTAGGATTATATTTACCTGTTCTATTATCTTGAATTATAACCCCTTCTTGTAATAGAGCCATGACAATTTTATCAGCCCTTCCTGCCCCTACTCCTAAAAAAGAACCAACATTTGTTTTAGTAAAGAAACTCTTACTCAAGACAAACTTCTTAGCTCTATCAAAGTAAATCTTATCTTCATCATTTAAACTAACCCCATCTCCATCATCTGTTTTTTCAACTAAATCTAAAAATTGTGGGAAATAATCAGGTTTTCTTTGAATTTTACAAGCCTCAACCACTCTATTTATTTCCTCCATAGAAATATAAGCACCTTGAGCTCTAGTCGGTTCACCACCACTTTGAGAGACTAACATATCTCCATTACCAAAAAGTTTCTCAGCTCCACGACTATCTAAAATAACCTCACTATCTTTACCCGCCGCGACATGAAAGGCAACCCTTAATAAAATATTAGATTTAATCTTACCACTAATAACATCAACTGTTGGTTTTTGTAAAGCTACTACTAAATGAATACCCGCTGCTCGAGCCATTTGTCCTAGTCTGGCAATAGAATCTTCAATAGATTTATCTTGACCAATTAATTCAGCATACTCATCAATAATACAAACTAAATAAGGCATTAAAGGCATATTCTTATCTCTAATTCTCTCATTATATTCTTTAATATCGCGACATCCAGATAACTTTAATTTATGATATCTTTCTCCCATTTCAACTACTAATCTTTTCATTAAAATACTCGCTTCACTACTTTCTGTAATAATCGGACATGCTAAATGAGGTATATCATTATAAACACTAAACTCCACCATTTTTGGATCAATAATAACAAACTTTAATTCGTCAGGAGTTGCTTTCAATAATAAGGAAATAATAAAAGTATTTAAAAAGACCGATTTACCACTTCCTGTAGCTCCAGCCACTAACATATGAGGACCTTGTTTAGCAACATCATAAAATAAGGACCTGCCCATTGCTGGTTTACCAAAAGGAACATTTAAGATGCTTTTATTTGGTTCTTCGTCAATTAATAACTCTTTTAAATAAACAGGATTAACTTTAGCATTAGGAACTTCAACTCCCACTTCTTTAGTACCAGGAATTGGATTTAATATTCTAACTGAGCTAACAGCCAAAGCCTGCATCACATCTAAATCAATGTTATTATATTCCCGCATAGAAGTTTCTTCACCATTTTTAATTCTTAAAGTCGTGAAAGCTGGAGAAAAAGTAAAATAATTAACCCGACAAGCAATTCTTAAACTTTCTAATTTTTGTTGCAAAGCTTGAACTCGGGCTCGAGCAATTTGAATATTTTCAAAATCATTAGCTGGTTGAGGATTATCTAATAAAGACAAACTAGGAACAGTATAATGTTTTGGAACATAAATAAAGTCTTTTTCTAAATGTTCAAAATCATCTTCTTCTTTGAATTATTCCTCTTCTTAAAAATCTTCTGTTAAAGGTTGGTGATATT
>JAISJY010000186.1 GCA_031261365.1 Caryophanales bacterium
AGAAGCAGTTTTAGCTAATAATAATCCAGGCGATGGCTTTGGTGGTAATTCACCTTTTGGAGCAGAGTTTTATTTTAGAACAACTATTGGTGAGTTAGGTAAATATAATAGATTAGATGGGATAGCTTTAGACAATGCTAAAAGTCATATTGAAATAAATGGTAAATTACAAAGTGAAGATTCTACTCTTCAAATAGTTAGAAATATGGGTGGTGGCAGATATGAACTTCATACTAATGGAGGTTTACCTATTGGATCTGTTATTACAATAAAGACAGGTTTAGTTTTATTTGCTTATACAGGAACATTTACAGATGGTTCATTTGTTGTTAATGGTGATGGTTATTGGGACCCATTACAAGAAGTAAAAGCAGATATGTCTTTTGTTAAGTCAAGCGGTAATGGTTATGTTGTCTTTGGTGGTCAATACCCTGCTTCTTTAACTATTGAGACTTCTTCAAGTGTGGTTGCAATAGATCAAGAGTTACAATTAACAACTGTTGTTGGTCCAACAGGTACTTATGGACAAGCTTCATTTGTTTCTAGTGATAGTTCTGTTTTAGAAGTTACAACAAGTGGTAAGGTTACCGGTAAAGCTGAAGGAACTGCAACTATTACAGCTTCTATTTTAGCTAGTGCTTATGGTGGTGGACCAAGTGTTACTTTAACTGATTCAATTGAAATAACAGTTACAGCAGCTAAAGAGATTAAGCGTCTTCAATTAGTAGATGCTTATGTTCAATATAAAATGTTAAAAGGGACTGATGTTACTGATTTTGATCCTAATTTAAGATTAGCTAAGTTTATTTATGTTGATGATACAAATTCTAGTACTTTTAATATTGAAGGAAATTATACAGTAGACGAGTTTTCTACGACCGGAGATTTAGGTGATCTTCCTGTTGGTGTTCATGTTAGTGTTAATTCAGTTGTTTATGACACTATTATTATTGTTAATATTTATGAATATGTTGACCAAGTTATTGATGAAGTTGGAATAGTTGATTGGTATAATTATGCGACTTTCTTACAAGTTAAAAACACTTCAACAAATGTTGCTAACTTTACAAGTGGGAGTTTCTTAAATGAATTAAAGACTAAAATATCTTATGCAAGAGCAGATGGTACTCCGGTCACTGCAGGTATTAATAATAATGGTTTCTTACAATTAGGAAATAATATTGTTTTCTTCCCATTTGGTAATGGTAATTTGAATGTTGATAATTATAATGATTATTATTTAGCTGGTGATATTATAACAGTTGAAAGTGGAACACCTATGCAATTATGGACCGGTGCTGTTTATGATAATGGTTCTGATAATCATGCTATAGTTGAAGGAAGTGGTGAAGTTGTTGTTGAAGGTTATGTTCCAGAAACTGTTCAATTTAAATATGATGGTAATGTTTGGATTACCCATGTTGAATCTACAGGTATTGAAGTTGCTCATTCTACTATTGATTTAAGAGTAAATGAAACTAAAACTGCAGGTGTTAGTCGGGTTCCTGCTAATGCTACCGATGGTCAATTTACTTATGTTTCTGATGATGAAGAAATTGCAACTGTTAGTACAACAGGTGTTATTAGAGGAATTGGAGAAGGTACAACACATATTACTGCAACTTTAAACGGAACTAAGGTTGTTGATAATTCTGTTACTATTGAAGTTAATGTTACTGATTTTGCTGAAACTATTGAGTTTACAAGTGAAGCAAATATTAAAGTGGGAGCTAGTTTATCACTAAGTGGTATTACAGCAAATGCGGTCTTTGCTTCTGGGGCTACTGAAGCTATTACTGATTGGGCTGGAGCTCAAATAGGGTCTTTTGATAACACGACTGTTGGGACTAAGAATGTTATTGTATCTTTAACTTATAAAGGTGAATTAATTTCTGGTCAATTAAAGGTTAATGTTACTCAAGGAAATACACCTGATACAAGTAATCCAGATACAAGTACTCCTGGGACAAGTAATGGTCCGACTACTAGTGGTTGTAAACAAGCAAGTAATGGTGGTGGTGCTGTTGGTTTAGTAGCAGTTTCACTTGTTGGTTTAACTTTATTCGTTTTAAAAAAGAAAGATTAATTAAGTAAGAAAGGGTTTATATGTTTAAAATTCTTGAATTAAGAGTTGAAAATCAAATTGAACCTATTAATATCATTGAGGAGTGCCCAAGGTTTTCTTGGGTCCTCCAAGGTGATTCTAATAGTACTCAAAAAAGTTATCATATTTTAGTTTCAACAACTGCTGAACATTTGGGTGATTTATATAATTCTCAAATTGTAGAAAGTAAGAGAAACTTTAATATTTCCTATGCTGGAAAAGCTTTAGATTCAAGACAAGTTTGTTTTATTAAATTAGAAGTAACTTCAAATAATAATGAGGTTGCAAGATATTTCTCAAAGTTTGAGATAGCTTTAAAAAAGCAAAGTGATTGGCATGGTCGTTTTATTGCAATGCCGGTTAATTATGCTGGAGGAACAATTTACTTTAGAAAAGAACTACAAATACCTAAAGATAAAGTTATTGAAAGAGCCAGAGTTTATTTATGTGGCATTGGTTATAGTGAACTTTATTTAAATGGTAAAAAAGTAGATGAGAATAAATACTTAAATCCTGGTCAAACAGATTATGACCAGACTTTACTATATGACTGTTATAAAATTGATGATTATTTAGTAAAGGAACATAATGTTATTGGAGTTGAAGTTGGTTATGGTTGGTTAGGTAATAGAATGATGTTATTACAAATGTATATTGATTTTACAGATGGGACTGTTTTTGAAGATTATTCCTTTAATAATCAGTGGTGGACAACAGGTACTCCTGTTATTTATAATTCTGTTTTTGGTGGGGAAACTTATGATGCTAGAGAAGAAAAAAGATTTAATAATAAACCTTTAAATTGGTCTAAATATGAAACAGAGGCTTCTTGGGAAAAGAAATGGATGTATTTACCTATTTTAATTAAATCATTTCCCAAAGGAAAACTAGTTCCTCAAAAGATACCTCCTATTAGAATAAATAAAGAATATGAAGTTATTAAAAGCTATAAACATCCTCATAATATTACCACTTATGATATTGGACAAAATATTTCAGGGTGGGTTAAGATAGTTGTCAAAGGTCAAAGAGGAAGTAAAGTTATTATTAAGTATGCTGAAAGGTTAGATAAAAATAATTATGCTAATCAATTAAACTTAAGAACAGCTTCTAGTACGGATACTTATATTTTAAAAGGTGGTTTAAAAGAAGTATGGCATCCCCGTTTTACTTATCACGGTTTTCAATATGTTGATGTTATCTTAGAAGGAGATGTTACTTTATTAGAGATTAAAGGACAGCATGTTTACACGGCTAGTGAAGTTATTGGCTCTTTTGAAACAAATAATGAGATTATTAATAAACTTCATAAAATGAGTGTGATAACGGAGCAAAATAATGAGCATTCTATTTTTACAGATTGTCCTCAAAGAGATGAAAGGTTTGGTTGGATTAATGATTTAACTGCTAGAGCTTTTCAAACTGTTAATAATTTTAATATTGATTTACTTTTTGCTAAAGTTATTAATGATATTGTAGAAACACAAAATGAAAGTGGAGCTATAGCCGATACTGCACCTTTTCAAACAGCTGAAATACCTGCCGATTGTACTTGTGCTTCTTTTCTTTTGTTACCTTTAAAAAGTTATGTTCATTATGGTAATGAAGAAATTGTTAGTAAGTATTATGCTAATTATAAAGCCTGGGTTGAATATTTATTGAGTAGGTCAACTAATTATATTATGGATTATTATTACTATGGAGATTGGGTTACTACCCATATGTTACCTAATAATGAGAGTGATAATCATTATATTTCTACTATTATGTTGTATTGGCATTTATTAGCTATGCAAGAAATCGCGGTTTGTCTTAATAATGAAAGTGATATAAAGAAGTATGATGAACATTTAAGAAAAGCTAAACAAGCGATTAATGATAAATATTACAAAGAAGGTATCTATTCTAATGGAACTCAAACAGCTTTAGCAATGCCTTTGAATTTAGGTTTGGTTGCTCCAGAAAATTATCAAATTGTTTTAAATAATTTAGTTGAGGAAATTAAAAAGCAACATTATCATTTAACTTGTGGTAATCAAGGGTATAGACATGTTTTTGAAGTTTTAGCTAAAAATGGTTATGCTGAATTAGTGATTAAAGTTTTAACTAATAAAGAATATCCGGGCTGGGGTTATATGGTTGAACAAGGTGGGACAACAGTTTGGGAACGGTGGGAAGCAGAAATGACTTTAATTATGCATTCTTTTGACCACTGCATGTTTGGGAGTTATGACCAAATCTTTTATGAATATTTAGGAGGATTTCATTTTAAAGGTTTAGGGATGGAAACTATTATAATTGAACCTAAACTTACTTCTATTAGTAAAATTAAAGCAAGTATTAAAACAATTCATGGTTTATTATCTATTGATATTGCACAAAAAGAAAAAGAAATATTCTATATAATTATGGTGCCTATTAGTAAGGAAGTAACTTTTATTTCAGAAACAGATATATTTGAAGTTGATGAAAAGAAAATTAAGACAAGGTCAGTTTTATTGAAATCAGGCAAACATATTATTAAAGCAGAGGTAAAATTATGATTAAAGAAATTAGAGTTGAAAATCAATTAGAACCAATTAATATTATTGAAGAAAATCCTCGTTTCTCTTGGGTTTTAAGTGATGTTAAAAGACAAATATCTTATCAAGTTATTGTTTCTTCTTCTCTTAATAATGAAGGAGATTTATATAATTCAGGAGAGGTTATTAGTAATAAAAACTTTGATATTTATTATAGAGGGTCACCTTTAAAGTCTTTACAAGTTTGTTATTTAAAAGTAATAGTAAAAACTGACAAAGGAATTGATGTAGCTTATTCAAAGTTTGAAATAGCTTTAAAAGAAGAAAAAGATTTCAAAGCCCAATGGATTTTCTTACCTGTTAATCATAGTGGAGGAACACAATATTTTAGAAAACAATTAGAAATGCCTGTTGGTAATATTAAAAGAGCTAGAGTCTTTTTAGTTGGTTTAGGTTATTCTGAATTATATATTAATGGTCAAAAAGTTAATGAGAATTGTTATTTAAATCCGGGTCAAACAAGTTATAATGAAACAGTTTTATATGACTGTTATGATATTTTAAAATATTTAAAAGAAGAGAAAAATGTTTTAGGAGTTGAAGTGGGTTATGGTTGGTATGGAGCTAGAAAAATAAGAGCATATCTATACATTGAATATGAAGATGGAACTATTTATGAAGATGGGACCAGAGCAGGTTATGGTTGGTGGGTGGCTAAAACACCAACTATTTATAATAGTGTTTATGGAGGAGAAG
>JAISJY010000045.1 GCA_031261365.1 Caryophanales bacterium
TTTGATATAGTGATAGTTGTTAAAGAACTACAATGAGCAAAAGCATATTCATTAATACTTGTCACACTGTTTGATATTACTATACTTATTAAAGAACTACATCTATAAAAAGCCTGTTCTTCAACACTTTTTATATTATTTGGCATAGTTATATTTCCATAGGCTAAGCCAGCAACGACTGTTGAATTATTGTTCCACACAGTAGAAGTAGTTACAACTTTCCCTTCTCCTAATGTTAATAAATGATAGGTAGGATTAGTAGGGTCTAATGTTATATTTGTTATTGAGCTACAATCCGAAAAAGCATCATAACCAATACTTGTTACACTATTTGGTATATTAATACTTGTCAAAGAACTACAATATTCAAAAGCATGATTACCTATGCTTGTTACACTTTTACTATTATATGTTGAGGGGATAATAACTTCAATAGGAGTACCAATATACCCTGTCACTTGATAACTGTCATCATCGTTCAAATAAGTAAATACCAGAATATCTTCACTAGTTGAGATATAACTAGAACTATCACTTATGCTTAAACCTCTAAGATCACAACTAACTAACCCTATTAAACCGACTAATACCATTAAACCTCTAATTATTCTTTTCACATTATTTCCTTTTAATAGATTAAAAACATTTCTATATGCTATCTAATACATATTTTATCATGTCTCATTAAAATGATACATTTAATTTTTTTCAATGTTAAATGAAAAAGTAAATTGTTAGTTTCTGTTTTTTATTAATTAATATCTTTTTATTATAGTTTTAAAACACTCTCAGGCTCTAAAATAAGTTTATTTTCACTAGTTAATAACTTAGCTCTTTCCTTATCAAACAACTTTCCAGGGCTAATATGATAAGGAATATAATGTTTAGGTCTAATAATATTTATACACTCATCAGCTTCTACTAAATCCATATTATAAATACCATCACCACAAATCAATAAATAATCAATATTCTTAATTGTTTTCATTTCCTTAGTTTTACTAGTATCACCAGTCGCATATATTCTTTTATTATCAATAGTAATGATATAACCACAACCTTCTTCTATTTTATGATTAGAATTATAAGCCTCAACTCTTTCTATTAAGATATCTTTATAAATTAATGTTTTACTTTTAAAATCTTCAAATGTTAAAGTTTTAGTTTCTTTGTTTTGTTTTACTAATTGTCTTTGATTATGATCAAAATGAAAATGTGTTATTAAAATAAGATTAGCTAAAACATCATAGCCTTTCCCTGCAAAAGGGTCAACATAGATAACAGTTCCTAAATCACTAGTTAATCTAAAACTGCCATGCCCTTGATATAAAAGTTCTGCCATTAAACAGGAGCTCCACAATTAGTACAATGAGTTGAATTATCTAATAAATAAGCTCCACAATACCGACATCTTCCTTTAGCCACATCTTGTTGTCTTTGTAAGTTTATTAATAAACCTGTTTTATTTTCATTTATTAAATAATAAGGCAAATAATCATTAATCAATTTTTGAACTATATTTATCACCTCTTTTAATTTAAGACCCGTATTTTTACTCATTTGTTCAAAACTTAAAATGCCATTCAAAATACAATTAGCAATTCTTATTTGAGGAAAATAACTAGCATAGCCAACCCATAATAAAGGAGTTCCATAAAAACCTGCCACTAAAAAAACAATACCAGGAATCCATAAAAAGAGCCAACCGATATTTAAACCAAAAATCAACAAAAACAAACCGAGAGGCAAAGCAAAAGAAAACAATAAACTAATAATTAATAAACTTCTTTTCTTCTTTTCTAATTTATTCATCTTTTACATCTTTCTTAGTATCAGTTAAACTATCTTTTATTTTTTCACTGACCTCTTTTATTTGGCTCACTATCGTTTCTTTGACCTGATTAATTTTTCCTTCTACTTTTTTAACCGTATTATCTATTTTATCTTGAATCCTTTTTTGTTGATACCAATTCAAATAATTTTCAACTGTTTCAGCTTTTTCCTTATCATCTATCTCAAAATATAAAGCAAAAAGAGTATTCTTAGTTGTTAATAATAAAACACTTCTAGTTAAATCTAATTTATAATCAAGCAATTCACTAGTTCTAATATCAAAAACCTTTCTCTTAAAAAAACTTTTTCTTAATAATCTTATATAATCATAAGTAATATCATTTTCAACTTCAGAATGATTAATACTCAAAAGATATTTATGACCATCATATTTAACTTTAAACTTAAAATCACGATAATTCCCTAATTTATATTCATTACCAATATTTATTTTCATTTTTACCTCCACACTTATTATATCAGTTTTTTAATTTTCTAATAATGATATAATTAGTAAGGGAAGGTTCAATATAAACTCTAAACAAATCATTAAAAAGAGACACATCATATTTATAAGTTTCATTACTAGTATGCTTTTAATATTTACTGCCATGATACTCATTGCTATCTTTGTTAAAGATTCTACTCTAATGTCTTTTATTAATTTTCTTTTAATCTTTATTGCCTTAATTGTTGCTCTTTCTTTTAGAAAACCTCTATATGCTTATAATGCTCTAGCCAAAACTGCTAAACTTGTCTTAAATCAAAGTCAGCCACTTGATTATAAAATCAATATTATTTATCAAGATGAAGCTTTAATAAAATTAGGTTATCATAAATATGTAACTACCGAAGATTTTACCTTATATTTTACTAATCAAAA
>JAISJY010000057.1 GCA_031261365.1 Caryophanales bacterium
TTTTTCATCTTTTTTATATATTTCAAAATATTTATGTTCCTTGGTAATTAAATAAAAAGCTTTACTTGCATTAAGAGCTTCACATAAAACCCAATGCATTCTTTCCTTGATGATAGGTGTTCCTAAAAAATCAACTGTATAAACATAACCTTTATCCCAGCCAACTTTTTCAGCTTTATCAAACAATTTAAGAGCCTTTTCTAAGATGTTGGTTCTTTTTTCACTAGAAATTAATCCTTTAGCCGTGTAAACAAATTGTATAAACAATCTACTCCACTCAAAACTATGCCCAATAGTTGCTCCATAAGGCTTAAATTGGTCGGCTTTATTTTCAATATTATAATCTTTTAAAGGTTGCCAATTTTCTGAAAAGTGTTCTACTAATAAAAAGTTATTGTCTTTTAATAAATCAATAACAAAGTCAATAATTCTTTCAACTATTTTTAATATTTTATAGTCATTAGTAATATCAAAAACTGCTAATAGAGCTTCAACAGCATGCATATTAGCGTTCAAGCCCCTGTATGTGTCTTTGTTTTGCCAGTCATTACTAAAAGAATCAGAGAATAAACCGTATTCTTTATCGTAGAACTTATTAAGAAATATTTTTAAGGCATGGTCTAATTTTTCTTTAGCAATAAGTGAATTATAAGTTGTAGCATAAGTAGCGTAAGCTAAAAGAACAAAAGCGTGTTGATAGCTTTCTTTTCTATCACTCGCTCTGCAATTATCTATTTTAGAAAACCAACCATCATTGACCTTATCAAATAATTTATTGGCTAAACTATTTTCAATTGTTTCAATTACTTTATCTAAATTAGTTATCTCTATATTTGCCATTTTAGCTAAACAATAAATATGTAGCATCCGAGCAGTTATCCAAGTTTCACTGCCTTTTGTTAAGTTTCTACTGCCGTCTATATTTAACCAATTTACTAACCCACTATCATAGTTAATAGAGTTTAATCCAAAGATTAATAATTTTTTTAATTTATCTTTTTTCATACTATTATTTTACGATAATTATTAATTAAATGAATAATATCTTTCTTTAATCTTAAAACTTGAGCTTTTCTTGAAAAAGTTAATCTAATCATTCCTAAATAATAATATAATACTATCATAAAGGTATAAATTATGAGAAAAAATCCCCGTTTAGAAAAAGCAGGCTATGAAACCACTAGGAAAGAAAGATTTTATTATGCTCTATATATGTTGGGGCAAAACTTTTTCTTTGTTTTTGGTTCGGTTATTTTAACTAATTATTGTACAGATATTGGTATTTCTACTTTAGCTTTAGCAGGTGTAATGGTTACAGTTAAGATTTGGGATGCCATAAATGATACTCTTTTTGGAGCTTTAGTTGATAAATTACACTTAAAAGGTGGTAAGTTTATTCCTTGGTTAAAGATATCTTTAATTGGTATTCCTATAACGACAATGCTAATGTTTTTAATTCCTCATAACTTTCCTTTGTGGGCTCAATTAGTTTGGTTTGCTGTTGCTTATGTTTTGTGGGATACTGCTTACACTATTTGTGATATTCCAATTTATGGTTTGCCAACTGTAATGACTAGTAATCAAGATGAACGAACTACTATTATGAGTAATGCCCGTTTGACTGCTTCCTTTGGTTATAATGCTGCTTTTATGCTTTTGCCTATGGTTATTGGTTTGTTAAGAGATGGTTTATCTTTTGAGTATAGTTATGAAATTGTCGTGGGTGTTTTCTGTATTCTTTCCTTATTAACAATGATACCTATTTGTTTTACTAGTAAAGAAAGGGTTTCAAGTAAGGCGGAAAAGCCTGTTAAGTTTAGAGAAATGTTATCTTATATTGCTAAAAACAAATATCTTTTGCTTTACTTTTTAGGTTATATAGTCATGGGTATTTTTGGTATTGGAGGTGTCGTGGCTATACATGTTGGTAGATATTTAACTCCTTTGATGGATAATTATTTGACTATTACAGGTGTTATTTCTTTTGTTCCTTTTGTTATTTTAGCTTTCTTTTTACCTAAACTAGTTAAAAAGTTTGATAAATATTATTTATACTTTTATGGTTTAATAGCTTCAATAGTTCTTACTATTATTTCTTATTTCTTTGGTTATCAAAATCAAGTTCTTTTCTGGATTTTCTATTTTATTAGGACTTTACCGGGTATATTAACAGGTATTTTATGCTTTATGTTTACAGCTGATTGTGCTGAATATGGCTTCTATAAGACAGGAGATAATGCCTCTGGTTGTGCTTTTGCAGTTCAAACTTTCTCTGCTAAAATTGTTGGAACAATTGCGGGTGGAGTAGCTTTATTATTATTAAGTTCAATTGGTTTTGTAGAAGGTGCTCCTGTCGATGGTATTCCTGTTGCTCAACCTGCTAATTTTAATCAATCTTTATGGGCATTAAACATTTTTATTCCACTTATTGGTTGTCTTTTATCTTTAATTCCTTTATTCTTTTATAAATTAAGAGATTATAAAGTTCAAATAATGGCAGCTGTTAATAAAGGGTTTATAAGTAGAGAAGAAGGTGAAGAGTTGTTAAAATTAGATAAGAAAACTTATTTATTAACTCAAGAAGAAAGAATAATGAAATTATTTAAAGATGCGGTTGATAATAAAGTAGAAGAAAGTTCATGATACCAGCACCAAGCATTTATTTAATTTTTAATAAGGAAGAAAAGCTTAATCTTTTAAATGGTTTTATAATTATAAATAGTGATTTTGCTCCTTATTGTAGTGAAGTATTTACTTTAAGAATACCAGCACCGACTAACTCTAATATCATTATTAGATTAATCAAAAGTAATGATACAACTACTTATAATTTACTCATTCAAAATAATAATATTTCTATTTCTGGAAAAGATGAACAAGCTATTATTTTAGGTTTAACTACTCTTTATAATTTACATCTAGAAGACAAAGTAATCAATAAAACTATTATTAAAGACCACGCTTTATATTTGCATCGGGGGTTATCTTTTGATAGTGCTAGACATTTTTTCACAATTACTGAAATTAAAAAGATAATTGAAGAAATGAGTTTAATAAAATTAAATGTTTTCCATTGGCATTTGTCTGATGACCAAGGTTTTAGAATAGAAAGTAAACTTTTTCCTACTCTTGCTAGTCCTGAGCATTATACTCAAGATGAAATAAAAGATTTAGATTATTACTGTAAAATAAGAGGTATTAAAATAATACCAGAAATAGATATGCCTGGACATGTGTCTAGTATTTTAAGTGTCTATCCTAAGTTTTCTTGTTTTGAAACTGCCACTACAATAAGTAATTTAGCTGGTATTTATGAAAATGTTTTTTGTCCGAGTAAGCCTGAAGTATATTCTTTTATCAATAAACTACTTGGCGAGATAAGCGGTTTGTTTATGACAGATATTATTCATTTAGGTGGTGATGAAGTACCTAAATATAATTATAAACATTGTGATTTATGCCAACAAACAATGTTAGAAAATGATTTAAATAATTATGAAGAACTACAAGGCTATTTCTTAAAAAGGGTTAGTGAAAACATAAACAAAAAGATAATTTTGTGGAATGATTCTTTGTTAGGAAATTATTTACCTGATAATTCTTTAATTCAATTTTGGTTAAATAAGACAGTTGAATTAAAAGCTTATAATAAATTAAAGAAACCTATTATTGATTCTAATATGTATGTTTTTTATTTTGATTACCCTTTAGCTTTATTGCCTTTAAAAAGAGTTTATAAATACAAATCTCCCTTTAATAATATTCAAGGACACGAGGCTTGTCTTTGGAGTGAGAGAATTACTAGTAATGAAGAGTTAGAAAGAATGTTGTTTCCTCGTTTATATGCTGTAGCGGAAGCTTGTTGGGACAATAAAAAGAACTATAGGGTTTTTTTGAATAATATTGAACTTATGAAAAAGGCCCAAAGAGTTTTAATTAGTGAGAATGATTTAAGTCGGAAACATTTAAAAGTAGAAAGAAGAAAATATTGGCAAACTGTCCTTAATATGCCGACTGTTTCAAGTAGTGAAAAAGGGAAAACAAGTCTTAAAACTCAATTGGATTTTTTTAGATATTTCATGAAGTTTTCTGATTTTAAACTTATTAAAGAGATAAAAAAGAAGTATGAAAAACATTAAATTGGGAATATCTACTTCGGCTACTCAAATAGAAAGTCAAGATATTAGTTCTAATTGGCATGATTGGGCAAATATAAAGGGTAACATTATTGATGGAACTCATCCTAAAGATACTACTAATCATTATAATTTGTATCAAAAAGATAGTAAATTATTAAAAGAATTGAATATTTCTTACTATCGGATGGGAATTGAGTGGGCAAGTATTGAACCGAAGGAAAATGAATATAATGAAACCGTTATACAACATTATATTAGTGAGATAAAAGATTTAAAAGAAAACAATATTCAAGTTATGGTTTGCTTTCATCATTTTACTAATCCTACTTGGTTTGAAAATAAAGGTGGGTGGTTAAAGAAAGATAATAATATTTATTTTATTGATTTTGTTAAGAAAATGTTAAGTCATTTAAAAGATTTAGTTAGTGAATATTTAACTTTTAATGAACCTTCTATTTATGCTGGTCAAAGTTATTTTTTAGGTATTTGGCCTCCACAGCATTGTTCTTTTAATGAATATTTAATGGTTATCTCTAATATGGCAACTTGTCATTTAGTAATATACAAATATATTAAATTACTTTATAAAGGTAAACATACTTTAATTTCTTTTGCTCATTCCTATGCTTTAGTTAGAGCTTATAAACATAGTTTGAGTGGTAACATTGTTAGTAAAACTTATTCATATTTTACTAATAAAATTGTCTTAAATGCTTTTATGAAGGGGAAGTTTTCTCTCTTTTTAAAGAACCATAATAAAATTAAAAAAGAACAATATACAGATTTTATTGCTTTAAATTATTATGCTATTAACTTTTTTAAGGGAACAAAGCCTAAAAATCCTTCTAATTATCCTTTAACTGACATGGATTGGTTAGTTTATCCTGAGGGTATTGTTATTTGTCTTAAAGAAATGTTAAAAATAATGAAACTACCTGTTTTTATTACTGAAAATGGTATTTGTGATAATAAAGATGCTTTTAGAATAAGATATATTTTTGAACATTTAAAGGCTTTGCAAGATAGTAAATTAGTTATAGAGAGATATTATCATTGGTGTTTTATTGATAACTTTGAGTGGAATAGTGGTTTACAAAAACAATTTGGTCTTATTAAAATGGATAATTATAAAGAAAGAATTATTAAAAAAAGTGGTTATTTTTATTCTTTATTAACCCAAAGAGAATTAGATGATAAAAAAATATTAGAGATGGTTAAAGATAGTAATTATATTAGATTTTCTTAATAAAACTATGAATTACATCCTAGTTATAATTTATAATGTTTTAAGCTTTAGTCATCTCAAGCTTTTTGAATATAAACGAAAAATTATTAAAAATATATT
>JAISJY010000065.1 GCA_031261365.1 Caryophanales bacterium
TTTTATTAAAGAAATGTTGGGTTATTTAAAAAATAAAGAATATGAAACATTTGAAGCAAATTATGAAGATTTTTTAACTCAAATAGTAGAAACATTAAAAGCTATTTTAGCTAAATCAGATACTTTATAAAGCTAAATGAACAACAGGTCTAATACCATTAGAAGTAGTTGAAGCTGAATTTGTAATAATTGACCCATTCCTATTAATAACATAAACTAAATCAGGATTACTATCGTGGTATGTTCTAGTCCAAAAACGCCCATACTGATAAGCTTTATTAGTTTCATATTCATTAGTATTACTATCATTTTTTTCAGCAAATAATAAAGAATAATCACTATATTTGCCAACTTTATCATCATCAGGGTTTGAATTATAACTATCAGTTAAATAATTCCAGCCACTATTAGCAAAATCACCTAAAAATAAGTCATTATGAGCAGGTAAATAAAAATAATCTTGACAGTCCTCATGTTCTAATCCATCAACATTCCAACCTTGATTAGAATTATCAACATTACTTAAAACAAACTTCTCTTTAAAAGGTTCATCAAACAAGTTATAAACTCTTTCATTTAATCGTTGCCGAATAATTGAAGTAGCATAATCATTGATAGATGCTCCTTCGCCTTCATAAGAAAAACAGTCAACTAAAACATCTGTCATTAAGAATAAATCATTAGTTTCATTAGCATTTTGTAAAACTCTAAACTTTAAAGGTTCACATTTGAAATAATAATAAATAGCTTTTAAAACATCATTTTCATCTGAAATACTCCAAGAATAATGAGACCTATATTTTTCTATTCCATTTTCTAAATCAAATTCAGAGGAGTTACTTGGTATATCTCTTAAAACTTGTTCAGAGTTTTTACTTAAAAAATGGACAGGGTCTTCGTTTCTTAAACCTACTTCCATTCTATTCCGATAATACATTTGATTATCATAATAAATAAAACCTTTCCCTTCAAAGTCTCTTTTAGAATCCAAAATATCAATAATTTCTCTGTTAGTTTGTAAAGTTTGAGGGTATAAACCATAGTCTAAATATTTAGCTTCAGAGTTATAAATGTTTGCTTTTGAAGTATAAATATCATCTCTAGTGGGAATATAATAAAGCAAGAATGTTAAATCAAAACTAATATTAAATTGTTCAAAATGAATATCAGTCCAAGTTGATGTTTTCTTATCTAAATTGGTTAAGAAATCTCTATTTTTATCACTAATCCAAGTTCTTTGTAAGTCTTCAATAGTTGGGTCTTTGTTTTCATATTCAAATAAAAGTTTAATATCACTTAATTCAAAACTACTTATATCAAACATTTTATCTTCTTCATCATATACTTTTACATTAGATACTAAACCACCATTATAATAGTTTTTAGGTCTTCCTAAAATAGTAGATAAAGCAATGCCCACTACTGATAAACCAATGACAAATATCATAATATTAATAATTAAAGAAAGTTTAAACTTCTTATTCTTTTCCATTAAAGAACTATCTAAAGCTTTTCTTTTTTCTGTCATTATTTCTTTTATTTTCTTTTCTGCCATATATACCTCTAATTTAATTTAAGAATACCAAAAGTTAAATAAGCTGTGATTATTGCTAAATACTTCTTATCTATTTCATCAAAATTATTAACTTGACTACTATCAACATCTAAGACACCACTTGGAGTAACTTCTACTAATAAAGGAATAACAATTTCACTTTTACTTAATAAAGAACAAGCAATATGTTGACAATTAGTAGAAACATCATTTTCTAATATTATCTTTTTAGTTAAAAAGCATTGACTAGTTAAACCTTTGTTTAATTCAATTAGAGGTTGAGCATATTCTCCTTGATAGATTTCAATAACTAATTTGTTGTCTTTAATTAAATATATGCCAACCCAATTAATATTAGGTAAATATTCTTTTAATATCGCTAAAGAACCACTTAAAAGAACAGATTTATAAGGTTGATTAAGCATTTCTTGAATTAAAAGAGTTATCTCTTGATATATTTCTGTTTTATTTCCTTTTTTATTAATTTTTAACTCCATATTAAAATAATAGCACAAGATAACTATTTAGTTAAAGGTGGTTTTTGATTAATAAAAAATATTCTCCTTTTTTAATCTATAACCTGAATGTTTGTTCATTTTAGAATAAGCATTGATATTATTTAAAAAAAAGATAAAATACATATGTGACTAATATAGTGGAATTAGAAAATGTAAGTTATTACTACGATAAAGAAAAGGTGATTTTAAAAGATTTATCTTTAGCTTTTGAAGTTAGTAAATATTATGGAATATATGGAGCAAATGGGACTGGTAAAAGTACTATTGCTAAATTAATGACAGGGTTATTGTTTCCTAAAAAAGGTAAAGTGCTTTTTAAGGGGGAGAGAATAAAAAAAGATAATTTAAGTTTAATTAGAAAGCAAATAGGTATTGTTTTTCAAAATCCTGATAATCAATTTGTGGGTGCAACAGTGGAAGAAGACATTGCTTTTGGTTTAGAAAATAGACAAGTTAGTAGTCAAGAAATGCATAGAATAGTTTCTGAATATGCTGAAATAATGCAAATAACTGATTTATTAAAGAAAGACCCTGAAGCTTTATCAGGAGGACAAAAACAGAAATGTGCTATTTGTGGTATTTTAGCTTTAACTCCAGCGGTTTTAATATTAGACGAAGCTACAAGTATGTTAGATCCTTCTAGTAAAAAAGAGTTTAAAAAGTCTTTAGGAGAAATAAGAAAGAAATACCCTTTAATGTCTATTATTTCAATTACGCATGAAATTGAAGATATGTCTGATTTTGATGAAATTATTTTACTAGATGAGGGGAATATAGTTTTTCAAGGTGGAATAAAGGATGTTTTAAATAATATTGATGCTTTTAAAAAAAGTGGTATTCATTTACCGATAGTTATTGAATTAGCTAAAGAACTAAATATTCAAGCCATTAATAAAACGGAGTTAATAGACCAATTATGTTTATTGAATTTAAAGAAGTAAAGTTTCATTATACTAAATATGAAGAATCTTTAGACATTAAAGATTTAGCATTTTCCTCTTCAGGAATAACCGCTATTGTGGGACATACAGGTAGTGGTAAATCTACTTTAGTTCAACATTTAAATGCTTTACTCGTTTGTCAAAGTGGACAGGTAACAGTTAATGAGTTTATTATCAAGAAAAAAAAGAGAATAGATTTATATAAATTAAGAAAAACAGTCGGATTAGTTTTTCAATTTGCTGAAAATCAATTATTTAAGGAAACGGTGGAGACTGATATTTTGTTTGGACCAAAGAACTTTAAAATACCAATAGAACAACATGAAGAAATAGTTGTTAATTCTTTAAAAGCGGTGGGGTTAGATTTGAGTTATCGGACAATGTCTCCTTTTGAAATGAGTGGTGGTGAAAAGAGAAGAGCGGCTATTGCAGGTATTTTAGCTTATTCACCGAGTATTATTGTTTTTGATGAGCCCACAGTTGGACTTGACCCTAGTGGTATTGATTTAATAATTGATTTAATTAAACAACTTCATAATACAGGTCATAAAATAATCGTGGTAACACACGATATGGACTTTTTATTACAAATAAGTGATGAGGTTTTAGTTTTAAATAAAGGTTTAGTTTCTTTTTTAGGAGATACTTTACAACTTTTTA
>JAISJY010000071.1 GCA_031261365.1 Caryophanales bacterium
CTTTATTAAAAGAAAACAGTTTAGACTTACCTAAGGTTTTAGAAATAGCTCAAGAACTTAATGATAGAGGTTTTAATTTAGATTTTAAAAAGATAAAAAATGTTTCAACTTTAGTTCAAGAAATAAAGGAGCAATATGAATAATGCTTTAGGGAGGTATATTGATAAGGACACTCTTGTTCATAAAATAGACCCGAGAATAAAATTAATATCAATTATTGTTTTAACTGTTTGTTTATTTTTACCGAATATAGAGTTTGTCGGTTTAGGTTTTATTGGTTTCTTTGTTTTATTATTAGTAATCTTCGGAAAAATACCTTTAACTTATATTTTTAAACCTTTAAAATTCGTTTGGATAATGGTTGTTTTTTTGTTTATTGTTGATATGTTAACAACTAAAACAGGAACAGTTTGGTTTACATTATGGGGTATTAAGTTTTATCAAGAAGTATTTTTATCTATTTTATATATCTTATTAAGAGTAACAATGATGATAACAATTTCTATGATATTAACTGCTACCACTAAACCTTTGCATTTGAATTATGCTTTAGAATATTTAATGACACCTTTGAAATTAGTGAAGTTTCCTGTGGTTGAAGTGAGTATGATGATTAGTATTGCTTTAAGATTTATCCCGACTATATCTTTAGAAACTCAAAGATTAATGAAGGCTCAATCAAGTAGGGGAGCTAATTTTCAATCACCTAATATCTTTAAAAGAGTTGGAGCTTTAGTTTCTTTATTAGTTCCTTTATTTATTAGTGCCTTTGATAGAAGCGAACAATTAGCCGATGCGATGGAAGTTAAAGGCTTTGATATAGAAGTTAAAAGAAGCAAATATCAACAATTAAAATTTAGCTTAAAAGATTTGTTTTTTTTAATTTTTATCCTATTAATTTTATTTGGGACTATACTTATTAGTATCTATTATGAGAATATTATTACATTTATCTTTTCTTGGTTCTAATTATCACGGCTTTCAAAAACAAAAGAATGCTTTGACTATTCAAAATGTTTTAGAAAATAAACTATTTATTTTACATCAAGAAAAAACTAATATAGTGGGTTGTTCTAGAACGGATACAGGGGTTAATGCGGAGAGTTTTTATTGTCATTTTGATATTAAAGAAAACACTATTAATTATAAAAGAGCTTTAAACTCTTTATTACCTAATGATATATATGTTATTGATTATCAAAAGGTTTCTAATGATTTTCATGCTCGGTTTTCTTGTCTTAATAAAATATATGTTTATCGTTTTCAAACTGAATATGATTTATTTAAAAAAGACTTTACTTATTTTTATTGTCAATTTTTAGATATTCAAAAGATGGAAGAGTGTTGTACTTATTTGAAAGGTACTCATAATTTTTATGCTTTTACAACCAATGATGAAAAAGAAAGTTATTTAAGAACAATCTTTGAAGTTTATTTAATAAGAGAGGGAACTGAAATAATTTTTAGTATTAAAGGAGATGGCTTTTTAAGATATATGGTTAGAACTTTGAGTTCAGCTCTTTTAAATGTTGGTAAAGGTAAATTAAGTGTGACAGAGTTTCTAACTTTTTTAGACCAAGAAAACAAGAAATATAAAGAAAGATTACCCGGTTATGCTTTAACATTAAAGGAAGTTAATTATGAAAATATTAGCCACTGATTTAGATGGGACTTTGTTATACCCTAAAAGGTTATTTTCTTTAGTTTATAAACCTAATTTAAAGTTTATTCGGAAATGGAATGAAGCAGGTAATAAGGTTATTTTAATTAGTTCTAGAGGTAATATTTTTATTGAAAAGGTCATTAAACAATTAAACTTTCCTTGTTCTTATGTGGCTTATAATGGAGCAAAAGTATCTTGCCCTGATTTTATTAGAACAACTTCTGTTAATAAAGAAAAAATGAAAGAAATATTCGCCTATTGTGAAGGTCTTTCTCAAAGAATAAATGCTATTACTTATTTTGAAGATGGGGTTTATACTTTTTGGAGTCAAAAAATAGATTTTGTTACTTATATTATTGTTAAATCATTAAAGATATTTATGGGAAGAAGATATGAAAAGGTTGAAGTTAGAGGTTTTAAGAAGAAATTAGCTTCAAATATGGAAATATATAAGTCTGTTTTTATTTTTTCTAATAAATCTTTAGCTAAGGAAAAGTTTTATAATTACTTAAAAGATAACTATTCAGCTTATTTTGAAATCCAAAATTTGAATCATGGAGTTGAAATAATTCCTCAAAATTTAAATAAAGGTAAGAGATTATTGGAAATAGTTGACTTTTACAAGTATAATCATAATGATGTCTATTGTGTCGGTGATGACTTAAATGATTTATCAATGTTAGAATTATTTGAAAACTCCTTCGCGATGGCTCAAGGCTCGCCTCTTTTAAAAAGTAAGGCAAAGCATATTATAAAAGCGGTTAAAGATATAGGGAAATATATGGAGGAAGAGAAATGAATAAATATACTCAAACAGGATTAAGACTATTTGAAATGCTACCAGCAAATAGGGAGTTTTTAGATTTACTAGTGGTAGATGGGGAATTGCCAGAACAATTAATAGAGTTTAGGGCAAAAAGATTAGATAGTTTAAGGAAAGACCCAATATGGAAACAAAATTATGAATTGAATGGGAAGAATGGGGCTGAATTAGAGGCTGACTTAAATCAACTTTATGATGATGTTTTTGTTAATAAAAAGATGTTAAATGTTATTGATGGAAAAATATATGCTGATAAACAATATCGGATGCCTTTATTAGATATGATTATTAAACTTTATCAAAGATATACTTTTTTTATTAATTCTCTTTTAAAACAAAATGAAGAGAGTAAAGAGTTTGATTTAGATACGAGATTTAATAAACTAATTGAGTTAGAAAGATATGTATGGGGTTTGGCTTTGGCTCGAGCATCTTTTAAACTTATTTTAGATTTTAAAGGTGAATTTGATAATGAAATTAAACAGTCTCAAGGACATGGAACACCTTTTATGAACTTAATAAAAGAAGATATTCAAAAGTGTATTGGGATTATTAATTATGCTTTTGGACAATATAAAGGTGATTTATCAATGAATATGCAGAAAAATAATCAAGCTTTAGTTAAAGTTTTACAATTATTTTTAAATAATCAGCCTTTAGAAGAGGGTAAAAAAATAGGTGATGAAATTAATTTAGTTTTGAAAGACTTGCAAGATAATTTACAAGCAGGAACAAGAGACTGGATTTCTAGATATCAAGACTTACATAAAGATTTTCAAGCTGAAATAAAAAAGGTGCGGGAGGCTAAAGCTTTAGAGACTGAAGCCCCAGCTGATAAATAATTTGCAGTCATATAAATAGGAAGATAAACAATATTATCTTTTGTTTCTAAATTGTAACTAGATAAAACATAAGATTTATTTATTTCATGTTTGGAATTATTAAGTAGATTTTTAAGAGCGTAATGCTTTTATCACTTTTAACTTTAATTGGTAATATTTGAACTTAATATTAACTTTTTTGGTTATGTTTTTTGTGTATTTTTGTTGTTTAGAAAAACAGATAAAGCGAGAAAGGAATGTTTTTGTTTAAAAATGCAGAATATTACTAAAAGTTGCAGAATATTGCGGGGGGGGTAGTAAAATATTTTTGATATAATAGCAAAACGCAATTGTAGAATGATTTATCTATAGAGATAAGAAAGAGGATAATATGAGAAAAATTGTTTTGAGTGTAGCAATGTTAACGATTATATTATTTGGTTTAGTGAGTTGTTCTGGAGAAAATAATGTTTCAGAAGTAAAAGTAGTTGCAAATGATTCTAAAGGATATTCGGTTGACGATTTAATTGTACAAATTAATAAACAAAAAGCAATTCCAGAAAGAAAACTTATGAACTATGGATATTCAGGAACGGATTTAGAGTATGTTCATAAAATTGGAACAATTAATGGTGCATTTGTAGGCTATTTTACAGATGCAATGTATTATGATGGAATAGGAGTTTCAAATTTAACTTACACAAAAAGTGAAGCCAAGGAAAATGCTTTAAATGAATCTATAACGAATATTGAAATGCAAACAAATGAAGTAAGAGGAAAAATTGAGGTAGATATAGCAAAAATTGTTCATCTTGGTTTTGAATATGCTCATACTTGGACATCTGGTAGTGAAAAGACAATAGGAAAGTCATATTCTGAAATGATTGAAAATGCCTCATCATATAGTTATGGTCTTTCTTCAGAACGGGGGGCAGGTTTTTTTGCAATTGCTGCATTTACTCGTTATTCTGTTTATCAAACTACAAAATATGATTTAAAAACTAATGCTATTTCTGAAACTAAAATAACCTTTACACAGGATGTGAATGAACCAAGATTAAATATATATTTAGTTAAAGCTTCGGATGAAACAGGTTTTGATGGCGTTCTTGATGATATTAATCCAGGTCTTCAATCTATAAAGACTTTAACCAGTGAAGAAATCCAACAATGTAAAGATTTTTCCAAAACAAAAATTAAATCCACTTACACATTTGTTCATGGAAATGAAATGCTTCAAAATGATATATGGTTTAGTGATAGTTGGGGACCATACGAAAAATTAGACACAATAAGCAATATTCTTGTAGAGACTGATGAGATAGTAAAGTTGGATTTATATAAATTATATTTTACTAAATTTGCAATTAGATTAAATTATAGCTTTCACTCAGAAAACACTAATAATGTTAGAATACAAATTAAAATTGTTAACAAAACAACTGGGTTACAAGTAGGCGAGACTTCGGAGCATGTTCCAAACGGAAGATATGATGTAACTTTAAGTTTTAATGATTTTAAGGATGGAGATGTCTTTATTGTTGAAGTTAGACAAAGAAAAGTTGGAGGTTGGGGGACTGGTGGAATAAGATATTATGCAAATAGAGAATACATAGTTACTTTTTCATAATATAGAAAACTTAAACGGTTTTTTTAAAAAAATAAATTGCTTTATAAGTAAATAATTTTAAAGTTTTTGATATTTCAATATAAACTATTGTTTTTATCTCATTTAGCATGAAGGAGAATAATTAATACAATAACGAACTCCGCTTCACTTTTCTTATCTTATAATTATATTATGGGGAAAATAATAGAATATTTATTAGAAATATATCCGATAATAGCTTATATTTGCTTAATTGTTTATTTACCGAGATTAAGATATTACCTTGATGCTTTTAAAAAACAAAAGAAAATTATTAATTTTAAGTTTGAAAAATTATCTTTAATTATTCCAGCCAGAGAAGAAGCTTTAATTATTGCTAATTTATTTGAAACTATTAAGGCTCAAAATTACCCTTTAGATAGTTTTGATGTTCATATTATTGTTGATAATGAAAATGATGAGACAATTAAGATAGCTAAAGAATATTTTACTAATTTATATATTCATATAATCAAAGAGCAAAAATGTAAAGGTGATGCTTTAGATGGTTGTTTTAAATGGATTTTAGAACATAAGAAAGATTATTATTCGGCTCATATTATTGTTGATGCTGATAA
>JAISJY010000098.1 GCA_031261365.1 Caryophanales bacterium
ACCTTTATGAAAAGAATAAAGTTTGAAAAGACATTCAATTTAAGAGATTTAGGCGGTATACCTTTAACTCTTAATACTGAAACAATTAGCCATAAATTATTAAGAAGTGATGCTTTAATAGAATTAAGTGAAATAGAAAAAGATTATTTATTTGAATATGGGGTTAGAGTGATTATAGATGTTAGAAATGATAGAGAAAGAGAAACTCGTCCTAATGTTTTAAAAGATGATTTAAGATTTATTTATCTTGAAATACCTATTTTAAATAAAATCAAAATGGAAGATAAGAAAGATGAAAGACCTAGTGCAGAGTTAAATGAAAAAACATTAGAAGATATTTATTTAGATATTTTAGATAATTACCAAAAAGATTTAACTAAAGTGTTTCAAGCTTTTTTAAAGTATAAAGATACTTGTATTCTTTTTCATTGTTCGGCTGGCAAAGATAGAACAGGTATTATTTCAGCTTTATTACTTTTATTAAATGGTGTTAGCCTTTATGATGTTATTGCTGATTATGAAATATCTTATGCTTTATTATTACCCAGAATGTATAAATTATTAGAAACATACCCCGACCTTAAAATGCATATTATGCAGTCTAAACCTAAGATAATTCAATATGCTATTAAATATCTTCTTAATAAATATGGTTCAATTATTAATTATTTTAAAGTGTTAGGTTTTAATGAAATGGAAATAAAAGAATTATCAACTATTTTAAATGCGACTAACTAATAAAAGAATAGCAATTATTAATGCTTTAGAGATAAGTTTAGATAATCTACCTAACTATTTTCCTTATGCTTATGAGATTTATGAACCTAGTAATTTTAATTTAGAGAATGATAGTAAAAGATTATATATTTTAGGTAAAGTAATTAACAAAGGTAAGTTTGTCAAATTAAGAAACAATATTTCTAAATGGAACTTTGCTTTACAAACTGAAACAAACATTATAAATTGTATTATCTTTAATCAAGATTATTTATATAAGTTAGTTTTTATTGGAGCTGAAGTTTTAGTAAAAGGGAAGATAAATTATTATGAGTCTTCTTTAACAGTTTCTAAAGTTTTAACATCTCTAGATAAACTTAATTCTATTGAACCTGTTTATTCTTTAAGGAAGGGACTTAAAAACTTTGAAATACATAATTTAATTAAACTTTATTTAGAAGAAGATTTTATTGGAAAAGAAATAATTCCAAACTATTATCAGCAAAAATATAAATTAATCAAGAGAAAAGAAGCATATAACATTGTTCATAATCCTTTAAATAAGGAAGAATTATTTCAAGCAAAAAGGTATTTTAAATATGAAGAAATACTTTTGTATTGTCTTAAATCTCGTTTATTAAATAATAATGCTAGTCAATTAGCCTCTTATAAAAAGAATATTAATCGTCAAATAGTTAAAAAGGTTTTTGAAGATTTGCCTTATCAAATGACAGATGACCAGATAAAAGCTTTAAAAGAGATATATAGTGATTTAGAAAGCGACCGTTTAATGTCAAGATTATTACAAGGAGATGTTGGAAGTGGTAAAACCTTAGTGGCAGCTTTCACAGCTATCGGTGTTTGTTCAGCGGGTTATCAAACAGCTTTATTAGCTCCGACTGAAGTTTTGGCTAGGCAACATTATGATTCTTTTTTAAAGTTGGTTGGTAAATATTATAAGGTTGAATTATTAGTTGCGTCTCTTTCTAATAAGGAAAAGAATATTATTTTAGACCGTTTAGAAGGCAATGATATTGATATTTTAATTGGGACACATAGTTTAATATCTGATAATGTTATTTATTATAAATTAGGTTTAGCTATTATTGATGAACAACAAAGGTTTGGAGTGTTACAAAGACAAAACCTTTTAAAAAAAGGTGATAATATAGACTTTTTAACTTTATCAGCAACTCCTATTCCTCGCACATTAGCTATTGCTATTAGTGGTTCTTTGCAAGTTTCAACATTATATCAATTTCCTTTAGGTCTTAAAGATATAGAAACAAAAGTCTTAAAAAGCAATAGTATTAAACCTTTAATTAAACAAATAGAAGGCGTTATTAAGGAAGGAAAACAAATATTTATTGTAGCTCCTTTAATTAGTGATTCAACTAGTGAATTAAGAAGTACAGTTTCTATTGTTAATGAATTGCAAACTATTTTTCAAAATAAATATATTATTGGTCAATTACATGGCAAACTTAGTGATGCTGAAAAGGTAACTGAAATGGACAACTTTAAAAATGGTCTTTATAATATTTTAGTAACGACTACTGTTATTGAAGTGGGTGTAGATATTCCGAATGCGGTGATGATGATTATTTATAATGCTGAAAGATTTGGTTTAAGTCAATTACATCAATTAAGAGGAAGGATAGGTAGAGATGGGAGTAAAGGTTATGCTTATCTTTTAACTCAAATGGATGATGAACAAGTTTTAGAAAGATTACAATATTTAGCAACAACTAATGATGGTTTTAAAATAGCCGAATATGATTTAGAAAATAGAGGACCTGGTCAAATGTTTGGGGAAAATCAATCAGGATTACCGAACTTTCAATTCTTTGATTATAAAGAAGATTTAAACATTTTAAAACATGCTAGTTTAGATGCTAAAGAAATAGTAGATAAGCCTAGTTATGAAAATAGTATCATTATTGATTATGTAACTTTTTTAACTGTAACTAAATTAAAAAGTATTGAATAATTATAGTATAATATTACTTGTGAAACTTATTGTTGGTCTTGGAAATCCTGGTCAAAAATATGCAGATACTCGGCATAATATGGGCTTTTTAGTTATTGATGAAATCTTGAAAAAGTATAAATTAAAATTAAAAACTTTAAAGCATTTTGGTATATATTTAAAAACTAAATTAGAAGGGCAAGAAGTTATTTTATTAAAGCCATTAACCTTTATGAATGATTCAGGTTTGAGTATTGTTCAAGTGATGAGTTATTATAAAATAGCCATAGAGGATGTTTTAGTTATTTATGATGATATGGACACAGAGCCAGGTAGTATTCGGTTAAGGCTTTCGGGTTCGGCAGGTGGGCATAATGGTTTAAAAAGTATCATAAGTCATATTGGAGAGAACTTTAAAAGGATTAGGGTTGGAATAGGAAAGCATACTGAACCGACTATTGATTATGTTCTAAGTAGACCAACTTTAGAGCAAGAGCCTTTAATTGAACAAGGCTTAATAAAGGCTAGAGATGCGGTTAGTTATTATTTATTAGAACCGTTTGATAAAGTTATGAGTAAATACAACGAGAAAAAGAAAGAGGAAATATGAAAAAAAATGTTATTAAGAATATTGTAAGAATTGCTTTATTTGCGGCTATCGCGACTATTATTGACCAATTATTAAGTTTTGCAGTGCCTTTCTTTCCAGACTTTTTAAAGTTTAAGTTCCCAGATGTTATTGGTTTATTAGCTGGCTTTATGTTTGGTCCTTGGGTTGGGACGGCTGTTCAGTCTATTAGAGTTGTTTTGAATATTTTATTTAATGGTACAAAAACCTTTTATGTTGGTGAATTATCTGACTTCCTTTTAGGAGTTTCTTTTGTTTTAGTTTCTGCTTCTATTTATAAACATAAGAAAACATTTGTGGGAGCTTTAATTGCTTTAGGAGTTGGTGGCTTAGTCCATGTGGCTTTTGCTTGTTTCTTAAACCTTTTCTTTTTAATACCTGTTTATGCTTATGCTTTTGGTGGGTTAGATAAAGTTATTTTGTCAGCGGCTAAAGCTATGCCAGCTATAGATTCTTTAGGTAAAATTATCTTATATGCTATATTACCTTTTAATTTGTTAAAAGATGTAATCATCATTATTATTACTTTAGCAGTTTATAAAACTTTACACCGATTTATTAATTTTGTGGAAAGAAAAGTTTATCAAGAAAATGAAGAAGAGGTAGAAACAGAAGAATAAAAAAAATACCACCTTTTAGAGTGGTACTTTTATCTTTTGTCAATATTTATTCTTCGCTGATAGCACCAACCGGGCAACTATCAATAGCTTCTTGAGCAGAACCTTCTCCGACAACGGTTGCTTTACCTTCGTCGTCTAAATCAAATACTCCCTCTGCAATTGCTACACAAGCCCCACAGCCAATACAAGCATCACGATCAACTTTTATTTTTGCCATATTTCCTCCACCATTAACATTATAGAATAATAATTTCTTTTTTGCAAAATATATTTTATATATGTTAATTGAAAAAGTAAATTGTTTTTTTAATTAAATAAGTCTTTTAAAGTCAAATCTGCTTGAATAATATTTGAGTAACTGTTTTTATTAAGACCATAAGGAGAGATTAAAACATTGTGAATAGTTGTATTTACTTTGGTTGTTTCATTAAAAATACGCATTTTGTTTTGGAGGTTTTCATATTCTTTTTGGTTAATTGTATAAGATGAATATAAATATTTAATCTCACATAAATTGATAATTCTATCGCTTCTTTCAATAAGTAAATCAATTTGAGCTTTACTAACTCGCCAATTTGCAACATAAGTATAAATACCTGATATTCCTAAGGCTTTTTTAATTTGAGGTATATGTTGATAACAAACTTGTTCAAAAGCATAGCCTCGCCAAGAATTATATTTTGGGAACTTATAAACATTACTCCAAAAATTATCATCATTTATATCTTCTTTTTCAATTATTCGTTGATTAAAGAGACAAAAATTATCAATTACTTGAAATACTGCTTCCTTCTTTTTATTGGGATAATTACTATATCTCTTAATGAAATTACAATTTTCTAAATTATCTAATATTTTAGTTAAATAGCCATTATTTAAAATATTTGTTTTGTTAACAATTTCTTGTCTTGATAAACCAACATAGCTTTTGGCAATTGTTTCAATAATTAATTTATAAGTATCATTGTTTTTAAATAATGATTTAAAGAGAATGTTATATTCATTTCTTAAAGGAGCACTTTTAGCAAATAAAACTCTATCAATGTTTTGAGCGACCGATAATCCTGGTGCTAAAAAATCAAGATAATAAGGTATTCCACCTAAAATCATAAAGATTTCTAAAATATCTTGTTGATTATATATAAGTCCGTTAAATCTTAAAAGTTCTGCCGTTTCTTGCAAATTAAAAGGGTCTAATTTAATAATGCCTGTTTTCCTATTATGTAATCCCCCAGTGGCGTTTATAATGTTATTAACAATAAAATTACCAGCAGAACCACAAACAATAAGTAAAATATCATTTCTAAAAGCTGCAAAATCGTTCCAAAAACTATCAAAGTATGACATAAATTGTAAATTATTATCAACAAACCAAGGAAACTCATCAATAAAAATAACCTTTTTTTCGGTAACTGAACTTTTTTCTATTTTTTCTTTTAAGGCTTTGAAAGCTTGAGACCAATTTGATATTTTTTTATTGCTATGTAAAGATTCAGCCCATTTCTCTAATTGTATTTTTTGAGTATCGAATTCAGTAGAACTACAAGCAAAAAACAAATTTCCATTAAAGTAATTTTTAATTAAATAGGTTTTTCCAATTCTTCTTCTACCATAAACTACTATAAACTCTGACTTATTAGAGGCATAATATTGTTTAAGCCACTTTTGTTCTTCAATTCTTCCTATCATTTTAATTTCCTCTTAAATATTATACTACTTAATTAATCGAGATAGTGCTAAATGTCATAAAAAAACATAGATTTAGCACTGTTTGCTGTCGTTTTCGTGTTCTAACAGAGCTAAATGTCATAAAAAAACATAGATTTAGCACTATCTCGATTAAAAAATTAATTTTTGATAGATTTAAATAACTATTTATAATTAACTTCTTTTAAAGTTTTTTCTTTTTGAATTATTTAATTTTACTAACATTTTGAGAATAATTTGTCTTTTTTCATAAAACTCTGTAAATAGGTTTTAAAAATATAGTATAATAGATAAGATAAATAAAGGGGAATAATATGAGAAAATACCGCTTGGTTGCATTTGAAAGTCCTAAATCGTCATATGCTGAAGCATTTCGTAAATTAACTAGCAACATTGGTTATGCTACCTTAGATAATCCTGTTCAAGTAATACAAATAACTTCAACCTTAGAAAACGAAGGCAAAACCCAAGTAATTTCAAATCTTTCAGCATCTTTTGCTGAAAAAGGTAAAAAAGTTTTATTAGTTGATTTAGATTTAAAGAAGTCAAGTTTGCATAGAGCCTTTGGCTTACTTAGAGGCAAAGGAATAACAGATGTTTTAACGGGGGCTGTTTCACTAGAAGAAGCTTTAGAAACTTATAAACATAATGACTTATCAGTTGATTTATTAACAGCAGGAACTAAAGTTGATTTTCCAGAAACTATCTTAGAATCAAAAGTTTTAGAAACATTATTTACTAAATTAAGAGGGTTATACGATGTTATTTTAGTAGATTCACCTCCTGTTTTATTAACTATTGACCCTTGTTTAATTGCTAAATTAACAGATGGAATACTTTATGCTGTTTCTTTTGCGAGTACTAAACAAAAAGAGGCAAAAGCTGGAATAGCTCAATTACTTAATGCTAAAGCTAAAATAATTGGAACAGTTTTAGTTAATGCGGATGCAAGATATGGTTTATATTCTGGTATTAGATATTATGGTAAAAAAGATTATTATAATGGTTATAATGATGAGAAAGATTTAAAAGAGGAAAGTAAATAATATGAACGAAGAAATTATGGAAAATGAAACATCAGGAATATCTTTAGTTGATATTTGGTTAAAGATTAAAAGACACATAGTTTTTATTATTGTTTCTTGTATTGTTGGAACAATATTGGGAGTTGCTTATACTTATACTTTGCAAAAAAGAGAATATACAGCTCATGCTGTGGCTATTGTTTATGCTGAACCAATTGGTAATCAAACAGATACTTCTCTTTATCAATTTGCTACTTTGGTTATAAATAGTTATATTGATATTTTGAATTCACCTAGAATGAAAGAAGAAGTTAAAACAAAATTAGGTTTAGAAACTTTGTTATATTATAAACTTACTCCTGCTAATAAAACTAATTCTCTATTAGTTTATATTGATGTTGTTTCTTATGAAAGAGATTATTCTATTGATTTAGCTGATGCTTTTTTAGAGGAATCTGTGAAGATAGCCTCTGAATATGAAGTATTTGAGAGAGCTAAAATACAAAAAATGCAACCTGCTTTCTCCGAAGCCAAAGATGCTACTAGGCATGGTTTAAGAAATACTGCTATCGGTTTTGCTATTGGTTTAGTAGTAGCCGCTATTTATGTTTTGATTAAATTATTAGTTGATAATACTTTTAAAAGAGAAGAAGAATTAGTCAAAATATTAAATACTAGAGTTTTAGCAGTCTTACCATCTTTAGATTTTGATGCTGATTGATATTCATTCCCACATTATACCTTTTGTGGATGATGGTTGTAAGTCTTTGGAAGAGATGGATTTAATGTTGAATAAATATATTTCTATCGGGGTCAAAAGAATTATTGCAACTCCTCATTTTGAATTAATGCCTTTAAGAAGTCATCCGACAGTTAATTTATTAGAGTCTTTTGATTTATTAAAAAGATATATTAAAGATAATAATATGCCTCTTGAGGTTTATTTAGGAGCAGAAATTGCTTATAGTAAAGGAATTGCTCAAGCCTTAATGCAAAAAAAAGTTAATTCTTTGAATAATTCTAAATATATTTTATTAGAACTATATGATATTGATGTTGATAGTGAAATAGAAGAGATATTTTATGAAATGTCGGTGGCAGGTTATCAAATAGTTATTGCTCATTTAGAAAGGTATCATAGTTTAGAGCCTAAAAAGGTTAAGTTTATTAAAGATTTAGGAATTAAAATACAAATAAATGCTTCGGCTGTTTTGCAAAAGAGTATTCAAAAAAAGATATTTAAATTAATTAGTTTAGGTTATATAGATTTTGTTGCCTCTGATGTTCATTTTACGAGGGAGAATAACTTTTTAGAAGCATTTAATCTTCTTAAAAAGAAATTTAAAGGAAAAGCTGAGAAATTATTTGCTGATAATGCGGAAATATTTTTTATTTAATTTGCTTTTATTAAAAAAAGGTATATTATATTAGTTATGTTGATAAACTTGTGTTATCAATGAATAAGGAGTTAATAATGATCGGTAAAGTAAGAAGATTTAGTAAAGAGAAGGGTTTTGGATTTATTAGAGTTGAAGGCGATGAAGGAAAGTATGAAGATTACTTTTTCCACTATAAAGATCTAGTGATGGACGGCTTCAAGGTGATTGATGAGGGTGCAACTGTTGAATTTGAAGTTGTAAAATCTGAAAAAGGTCCAAAAGCTGTTCACGTTGTAAAGAAATAATAAAATACTAAATTATGGAGGTCTTGTAACAGAGACCTTTTTTGTTTTTATGACTATCTTTTAATTTAAAGGTTTTGTTTTTCTTATAAACAACAATAAAACATTTCATTTGTTATTTTTCATTTATAATATTAGAGAAAAGCATACTATATAGGAAATGACAAGTAGAAAAAGAAGAAGTTGAAAAAAAGTTCATTGGTTAATAAAAGATAAGAAGGCAAAACAAAAAGATAACTATAGAAATATAGATCTTA
>JAISJY010000116.1 GCA_031261365.1 Caryophanales bacterium
TGATTTTCTTTCTTTTAGTATTTTGTTTGTTTTAGAAAAGAAAAAGAAAAGATATTTAGCAAAAGCGATGACTTCAGAAACTAAATATATTGAAAATAAAAAAAGTCTTAATCAAGATATTATTAAAAATAGTTTATTTATCTTTGTTAATGATTTACAAGATTATCAAAAACAAGAAACGAATATTTTAACTTATTCAACTATCTTTAAACAGATATTCTTAATGTTAATTTTATTATTTGTTTATGCTTTAGGTTTAGATGGTTATCAAATATTTATTATTGCTTTCTTTTTCTATTCTCTAGATAGCATAAATAATCTAGTTAGGTATCTTCTTAGTAGATTTGAAAGTTTATATTTATTAAACAACCTTAATGATATTACTAAATAAATATGCGATAATATTATTGTATGAAATTATTGTTTTCAAAAGAAAAGAGTTCCTATTACTTTCCTCTTAATCTGCGGAAAAAGGTTATTTCTGTTATTTCTTCTCTTTTAAAAATAACAACAGATTATGAAGTTTCTTTAACTTTAATAAGTGATGAAACTATGCAGGAATATAATTTAAAGTATAGAAACATTGATAGAACAACTGATGTTTTATCTTTTGCTTTTTTAGAGAAAGGTTTAATTGATGAAATGTTAGGAGATATTTATATTTCTTTTCCCAAGGCTAAAGCTCAAAGTAAGGAATATGGACATAGTTTAGAAAGAGAATTAGCATTTTTATTAATACATGGTATTTTACATTTATTAGGTTATGATCATCTAAAGAAAAAGGATGAGAAAATAATGTTTGATTTACAAAAAGAGATAATAAAGGAGGTCTTGAGTGAGTAAAATAATAGAAGAGTTTTTAAATGATTTAAAAGATTTAAACAAACTAAAAAAGAATGAGGTAGTTCTAAAAGCTTTAAAAGTTAAAGAAAATAGTTATTCTCCTTATTCACATTTTAGAGTTGGGGCAGCTTTGTTATTTAAAGATGGGAATGTTTTAACAGGGGTGAATGTTGAGAATGCTTCTTTTGGTTTATCAAATTGTGCTGAAAGAAGTGTTATTTTTGAAAGTATTGGAAAAGGTTATAAAAAAGAAGATATTTTAGCTTTAGTAGTTTCTTCTGATTCAAATATTCCAGCCTCTCCTTGTGGAGCATGTAGACAAGTGATAAGTGAATTATTACCTTTAG
Source organism: Caryophanales bacterium (assembly GCA_031261365.1). GTDB lineage: Bacteria > Bacillota_I > Bacilli_A > RFN20 > JAISJY01 > JAISJY01. The sequence continues at coordinate 1,191 of JAISJY010000116.1, forward strand.
ATACCCCTGTTATTTGTGTTTCTAGTCAAGGAACTATTGCAAAATATAATGTTCAAGAATTATTACCTTTTGGTTTTAGTTCAGAACAGTTAGGTAATTAATGTTTAAGTCTGGTTTTGTTTCCTTAATTGGAAGAGCTAATGTTGGTAAATCTACTTTATTAAATCAATTAATAAATAAACATGTTGCCATTGTTAGTGATAAACCTCAAACAACTAGAAATAAGATTCATGGTATTTTAACAACAGACACTTATCAAATAGTTTTTATTGATACTCCCGGCTTTCATCGGGCTTTTACTAAATTAGGGGCTTTTATGAATGAAGAGAGTGAGGAAGCAACTAAGGATGTTGATATTATTCTTTATTTAATTGATGGTAAAAAGTATGGTAGAGTGGATGAGGAGTTTTTATTAAAGTTAAAAGGTAATAAAGCCAAAGTCTTTTTACTTATTAATAAGATAGACCAATTAAATCCTCAAGAAGTTTATAAAATAATAGTAGACCATAAAGATTTATATGACTTCACGGAGATAGTTCCTTTATCGGCTTTAAAAAATAGAAATGTTGATTTGCTTAAAAACTTAATTTTAAAATATTTAGAAGAAGGTCCAATGTATTACCCTAAAGAAGATTTAACTGACCATGATAATGATTTCTTAGTTCAAGAATTAATTAGAGAAAAAATACTACATTATACCGAAAAAGAAGTTCCTCATCAGTCAGCAGTTTATGTGGAAAAGGTTAGAAAGAATGGACAAAAAGGTTTAGAAATACAAGCTGTAATAGTCGTTGAAAGAGCAAGTCAAAAAGGAATTGTTATTGGTAAAGGTGGTAGTAAGTTAAAAGAAATAGGGACAAAGGCTAGATACGATATTGAAAAACTCTTAAATTGTTTTATTAATTTAAAGATTTTTGTGAAAGTAGAAGAGAATTGGAGAGATAAAGTTTCTTTATTAAAGGAGTATGGTTACAAACAGTGAAAGAACTAACAGGTTTTGTAATTCAATTAAGTGATTATAGTAATAGTGATTTAATTATGAATATCTTAACAGAGAATGGTTCAGAAACTATATCTTGTAAAGGGGTTAAGAAAATATCAAGTAAAAATAAAAGTCTTTGTCAATTATATTCTAAAATCAATATTGAAGTAGATGATAAAAGTAAATATCTTATTTTAAGACAAGGAACTATCTTAAAGTTTCCTGAATTAGCTTATAAGAGTTTAGTAACTAATTATGTTTTAGGAGTTTTTACAAACTTTTTAATGGAGAATATAAAAAATAACCTTGATTTTGAAAAAGCTTATTTAAGTTTAGAGCAATTAACAAATCAAGAAAGTGATATTATAACTTTAATTAAAGTTTTATTTTTAATATTAAGTTTATCAGGAAATCAAATAAATGTTGAAGCTTGTGTTAGTTGTGGAAGTAGTAAAGTTTCTTCCTTTTCTTTAAGTGAAGGAGGCTTTTATTGTTCTAATTGTTCTTTAGAAAGATTAGAAAAAGCCGAACTACAAAAAATAAGAAGGTTTCTTAAAAGTGATTTATTAAGTGAGAGTGAATTACCTCATAGTTTTCTAAATACAAGTAAGTTAGTTAAAGATTTATTTGAAATAATCAAAGAACAAACAGGTATCACTATTAGAAATAGTAATCTCTTTAAAGATATTTTTTGAAGTTTTCCCGAGAAATAAATATATAATATTTGAGCAAGAGAAAAAAGGAGTAAATATGAAGTCAACAGATTATGAAAAATTAGTAACCCATTTAAAGGTTTCAGGATTTGTTTTTGCTAATTCAGAAATATATAATGGTTTAGCAAATACTTGGGATTTTGGTCCTTTAGGAGTTGAACTAAAGAATAACTTAAAACAAGCTTGGTGGAAAAGGTTTGTGCAATTAGAAGATAATAATGTTGGTTTAGATGCTTCTATTTTGATGAATAAAAAAGTATGGCAAGCCTCTGGGCATTTAGCTAATTTCTCTGACCCTTTAATTGATTGTAAGTATTGTAAAACTAGATATAGAGCTGATAAATTAATAGAAGATTTTGACCCTGCAGTCAGTACTGAAAAAATGACTTCTGATGATTTACAAAATTATATTAAAGAAAAAGGTATTCCTTGTCCAAATTGTCATAAAACAGAGTTTACACCGATTAGAAAGTTTAATTTAATGTTTAAAACTTTTCAAGGAGTGGTGGAAGATTTAAGTAATGAAATATATTTAAGACCTGAAACAGCTCAAGGTATATTTGTTAATTATAAAAATATTCAAAGAAGTTTAAGGTTAAAAGTTCCTTTTGGAGTTTGTCAAATTGGCAAAGTCTTTAGAAATGAAATTACACCAGGCAATTTTATCTTTAGAGTTAGAGAGTTTGAACAAATGGAATTAGAGTTCTTTTGTAAGCCAGGCACTGATTTAGATTACTATGCTTATTTCCAAAGAGAATGTCTTAATTTTTTAATTAATTTAGGTGTTAAAAGAGATAATTTAAGATTAAGAGAACATAGTCAAGAAGAATTAGCTTTTTATTCTAAAGGAACTAGTGATATTGAATATTTATTTCCTTTTGGTTGGGGTGAATTATGGGGTATCGCGGATAGAAGTGATTATGATTTGAAAGTTCATTCTCTTAATTCAGGAACTGATTTAGATTATTTAGACCCTTTAACTAATGAAAAATATATTCCTTATGTTGTTGAACCAAGTTTAGGAGTAGAAAGATTATTTCTAACAGTTTTATGTGATGCTTTTGAAGAACAACAATTAGAAAAAGATACAAGAATTGTTTTACATTTAGATCCAAGATTAGCTCCTTTTAAAGTAGCCGTTCAACCTTTAAGTAAAAAAGATGATTTATTAGAAAAAGCTAATAAAGTTTATAGAGTTTTACAAAAAGAATATCGGACAGATTTTGATGATACAGGTTCTATTGGGAAAAGATATAGACGGCAAGATGCTATTGGAACTCCTTTTTGTTTAACAGTTGATTTTGATTCTATAGAAGGAGAAAACAAAGATACTTATACTTTAAGAGATAGAGATTCTATGCTTAATTATGCCTCAGATGGTAGTTTAGTTTCTCGAGAAGTTGGAAGTAATTTAACGAGATTAACCTTAGATGATGTTCTTAAAATATTAAAGGAGAAAATTAGTTGGCATTAGATTTAGAAAACATTAAACTTAAAGCCGATATTGTTGAAGTTGTCTCTAAGTTTATACATTTAGAAAAATATGGAAGTAATTATAAAGGA
>JAISJY010000131.1 GCA_031261365.1 Caryophanales bacterium
GGTTATGCTCTTGAGGCAACTAAAGCATTTGTTCCGGCTATTATGAAAAAAATAAAAGTTAAAAAAGTAATAGGTGTTTGTCGGGCTGATAATATTAAATCACGGAGTGTACTAGAGAATAGTGGTTTTATATTTATAGAAGAGTTCACAGCAAAATGGTATGGTGAAACTCATCTTTCAGTTTTATATAACTATGAACTAATTGAAAGTATAAAGTAAATTGTTGATTTTTAATGTATGAAAACACTTCATTCATAAGATAGAGTAATGAAAATATATCTTTTTCTCTATAAATCTTTTAATTCTTTTATTTTGTTTTTAAGGTCTTCTTGACCAAACAAATAGGAACCTGCCACTAAAACATTAGCACCAGCATCAACTGCCATTGGAGCAGTGAATAAATTAATACCTCCATCAACTTCAATATAAGGTTTAAAGCCTGTTTCTTCACTTTTTGTTTTACACCAAGCAATTTTAGGCAAGACATCTTCATTAAACATTTGTCCTCCAAAACCAGGTTCTACACTCATTATTAAAATTAAATCTACTAAATGAAAGAGAGGTTCAATAATTTGAATAGGTGTTTTAGGTTTAACACTTATTCCAACTAATTTCTTTTGTTTATGAACTATATTTATTATTTCTTCTAAGACTTTTAATTCAGCAGTTTCAAAATGAACAGTAATAATGTCAGCACCGTTTTTAAGAAACTCTTCCACATATTTTAAAGGGTTTTCTATCATTAAATGAACATCTTTAACGAGATTTGTTGTTTTAGAAATTGATTTCAAAATAGGTATTCCGAAAGATATGTTGTTAACAAAGTGTCCATCCATAACATCAAAATGCAACCAGTCTGCTCCAGCATTTTCCATTTCTTTTATTTCTTTTCCCAAATTATTAAAATCAGCAGCTAATAAAGAGGGAGCAATTAATATTTTATTTTTCATTTTCCATTCCTTTCAGTATCTTGAGATAATCATCATATATCTCAGTTTTTATTATACCATTTTTAACGGCTTCTTTAATAGCACAATCAGGTTCATTTAAATGTTTACAGTCGCTAAATCTACAAGGTTCTTTAACTTTATTAAAAGTTGGGTAATTAAGAGAAAGTTGTTCTTTATTAACTGATAAAGCTGAAAAATCAATATAAGAGAAACCAGGTGAATCAATAATCCAGCCATCTTTATATTGGTGAAATTCTACATATGTAGTTGTATGTTTGCCTCGACCTAAAGCGTGTGATATTTCCTGTGTTGTAATATTTTCAGTACCTAATATTTTATTAATTAGTTTAGATTTTCCAACTCCTGTTTGTCCAGCTAACAAAACTTTTTTCCCTTTGAATAATTCTTTAATATTATCAATGTTTTCTCCTGTTTTTGCGGAATATTTATATATTTCAAAGCCCATAAGGTTATATTGTTTTTTTAATTGTTCATATTTATCATGGGGAAAATTAACTAAATCAGACTTGGAGATAAGCAAAATAGGGTCTATTTTATTAACAGTTAAAAAGACAAAATATCTATTTACCATTAATTCATTGACAACAGGCTCAACTAAACTAGCAATGACAACAATGTTATCAATATTAGCAACTCTCGGTCTTAAAAGGAAGTTTTTGCGAGGGTATATTTCCTTTATTTGTTCATTTTCAAACTCAACATAATCACCTGCAAAAATGGGACCATTTTTCTTAATGTTTTTATTACAAGAACACATATAACGCTTATTATCATCACCATAAACAATATAGTTTGTCATATTGCTTTTAATAATAAAACCTTTCATTTCAAACCTTCTTTGGCTCTTAATTGTCCACAGGCTGCCAAAATATCTTTACCGAATTCTTTTCTAATAGTAACATTTATACCTGCTTCAGCTAATCTTTTAGCAAAATTAGAAATGTTTTTACTTCTTTTATAATCAAGTTCTTTTACTTCATTAAAAGGTATTAAATTAACATAAGAAAGAGTGTTTTTAATTAGTTTAATAAGTTCATCGGCTTCTTTTAAAGAATCATTGATATCTTTTAACATAATATATTCAAAAGTTAATCTTCTTTGGGTTCTATTTTGATAATAGTGTAAGGAAGCCATTAAGTCTTTTAAAGGGTAGGATTTATTGATAGGCATTAAAGTATTTCTTAAAACATCATTGGGAGCATGTAAAGAAACAGCTAAATTAACTTGTAAATCAAAATCAGCGAATTCTTTTATTTTATCTACTAAACCACAAGTGGAAATAGTAATATGTCTAGCACCTATTTCAAAGGCTTTTTGTTCATTAGCTATTTTAACAAAGTTTAAAACATTTTGATAATTGTCAAAAGGTTCACCTGTTCCCATTACAACTATATTACTAATTTTAAGATTAAATGTTTCTTCTAGAACTAATATTTGACTAACCATTTCATTCGTTTCTAAGTTTCTTTTTTTCTTTAATAAACCAGAAGCACAAAAAGAACAACCCATATTACAACCAATTTGACTACTTATACATAAGACATTACCGTGTGGGTATTTCATAATAACAGCTTCTACTTTGTTGTTATCTTTTAAAGAAAACAAAACTTTTATAGTCCCATCTTCAGATATTTGTTGTAAAGAGATACTTGGAAATTCAATGACAAAACGACTTTCTAATATTTCAATAAACTTTTTAGAAACATCACTCATCTCTTTAAAAGTTTTAACTCTTTTTTTATAGAGCCAAGTAAATATTTGAATACCCCGATAGCGTTTATCACCTAAGGCTTCAAACTCATCACTTAGTTCTTGTAAAGTGTAATCAAAAATATTATCCATTAAATTCTTTTTAAAACGGCATAAAAGAAACCGTCTGTATTGTATTCAAAAGGTAAAATAGTTTTTTGCTCTATTAATTCAAAATCTCTAAATCTATTTAAGAAAGCTTTTATTTGATTTTCATTTTCATTTTTATTTAAAGTACAAGTTGAATAAACTAAAGTACCACCTCTTTTTAGAATAACTCCAGCTGTATTTAATAAATCACCTTGAATAGTGATACAAGTATCTATGGTTGAATCTGTTATTTTTAAAGTAATATCGTTTTTTCTTTGTAAAACACCTAAACCAGAGCATGGAGCATCTAATAATATCTTATCAAAAGTATCTTTGTAACTCTCTTTTAAAAGAGTAGCATCTGTGGTTAAAAGAGAAACATTTCTATAATCTTGTAACCTTAAAGTCTTTTCTATTAATTTAATTCTACTTTCATGAATATCAGTGGCTAAAACATCGCCTTTATTTTTGAGAATAGAACAAATATGAGAAAGTTTACTGCCTGGAGCAGCACACATATCTAAAATCTTATCGGTTTTTGTTGGCATTAATAAAGGAGCAATTAATTGACCTGTTTCATCTTGGACAACAATTTTACCTTGTTTGAATTCTATTAATTCATTGATAGCGTCTTCTCCAGTGTAATATAAAGCAGTTGGAGCTAGAACACCTTGAGTATAATGCCCTGTTGTTAATAATTCAGCGACACTTATTTTATCTGTATTTACTCTAACACATAAACGAGCTTCTTTATTAAAGGTCTTAATTAGTTTTTCAGTTATTTCTTCTCCATATTGAGCTTCAAGTAATTTAATTAAAAACTTTGGAAAAGCCTCTTGTTGTATTTTGTTTTCTTCTTCAAGACTAGCTTTAGGAAGGAGAGCTAGTTTTTTAAGAACAGCATTAGCAAAACCACCACCTCTTGAGGAATCAATAGTTTTAGCAATATTAACAGCATCATTGATAATAGCATAGGAAGGAGTTCTATCTAAGTATCTTAATTGGTAGTAACTCATTGCTAATAAGACCATCATTTTAGGTTTTATTTGATGATTACTGATTTTATTTATTTCTTCTTTTAAAGATAAATAGTTCTTAACAGTTCCGTGAATTAAATTAACGAAGAAACTTTTATCTCTATCAAATAATCTATTGTCTTTAATGTATTGATTTTGAACAATATTTTGAAACTTTTCATTAATGATTATTTCAACTAAAGCATTGTAAGCAATTTCTCTTATTGTTTTCTTTTCTTCTACATTTTCTTGTCTGGGTTTGAACTCTTTTCTTCCTTCATAAGCAGGTCTTTCAGTATAATCTTTTTTAACAAAAGGAGGTCTTTCTTTGAAGGGGGTTCTTTCGTTGAAATCTTTTTTTACATACGGCTTCTTACTATCAAATTGTTTTCTTTCACCTAACTCTTTTTTGTCAGAAAAGTCTTTTTTTACATACGGTTTCTTACTATTAAATTGTTTTCTTTCACCATACGGTTTCTTTGTTTCTTTTTCGTTGCTCACTTTATTCTCCTATGTCTATGTGGGGATCAATGTCTATATTAATCCTTACTTTTTTTAAAGAAAGGAAAAATGGTTTTAACTTTTTAAGGTCACTTATAAGTTTATCAAGTTTTTTAGTTTTAATGATTAATCTTCGTCTAAAATTACCTGCTTTGTATTCTAAAAAGGGAATTGAAGGTCCAAGAACAACTAAATCTTTATCTAAATTAAGTATTTGTTCTTTAACATGAATAGCATGTACTTTTAATATTTCTTGGTCTTGGCTTTTTAAGATAACGGCTACTAAATAAGAATAAGGAGGGTAATTGCTTAAATGTCTTTCTCGCATTTCGGTTTTAAAGAATAAATCATAATCTTGTTTGGCAGCACAGATAATAGAATAATGATTAGGATTTGTAGTTTGAATGATACCAATTCCTTTTTTGTTTCCTCTTCCTGCTCTACCGACTAATTGGGTTAATAATTGAAAAATATCTTCACTAGAACGGTAATCTATCATTAGACCTATATCAGCATTGAGAACCGCCGCGAGAGTTACATTTTCAAAATCTAAGCCTTTGCTTATCATACTAGTTCCTAAAAGGACATCATATTTATGATTTTTAAAGTCTTCTAACATTTCAAATTGGGAGTTTTTTAATTTAGTAGTGTCAGCATCCATTCTTAAAATAGACATTTCAGGAAAGACTTTTTTAAATATTTCAGCTACTTTTTCTAAACCTATTCCTAATTTAATAAGATTTAAGTTATGGCATTTTGGACAAGTATTATCAAATGGTCTACTAAAGCCACAATAATGACAAACTACATTGTTTTCTTTTTGATGATAAACTAAAGGAACATGACATTGAGGGCAGTGCATAGTTTCACCACAGTCTAGACATTGTATTCTTTTAGCAAACCCTCTTTGATTTAATAATAAAAGGGCTTGTTCATTTCTTTCTTTGACTATTTTTATTTGTTTAATAAGCTCTTTGGAAAAGATAGAGTAATTGTTTTGTCTTAATTCTTTCATCATATCTACTACTAAAATATTAGGTAAGAAAGCATTATTGTATCTGTTTTTTAATTGAACTAAATCATATTTATTTTTAATTGTTAAGGCTTTACTAATTAAAGAAGGGGTAGCACTTCCTAAAATGACTTTACATTTATTATAAACTGCTCTCCAATTAACGATGTCTTTGGCTTCATAAGCGGGAGCGACATCTTGTTTATAAGTAGCAGAGTGTTCTTCATCAACAATAATTAGACCAATGTTATTTAAAGGAGCAAAGACAGCACTTCTAGCTCCAATGACAACTCTAACTAAACCTTTAGAAATACGGCAATATTCATCATATTTTTCATTATTAGAAAGGGAAGAGTGTAAAATAGCTGTTTCTTCATAGAAGTTAGCTTTAAAACGAGAAACAATTTGACTAGTTAAAGAGATTTCACTTACTAAAAATAAAACATTTTTACCTAATTTTAAATAGTGTTGAATTAAAGAAAAATAGACTTCAGTTTTACCACTTCCTGTAATTCCTTGTAATAGATAAGTTGTTTTATCACCTAAAATTATTTGTTTATAGGCTTGTAATTGTTCGGCAGTTAGTTTTTCTAGAGTTTTGTCTTGGGAAATAATATTACCGACACTTCTATATTTTCTTTCCTCGCTTAATATTAAGGCTTGTTTTTTTATTAAAGTATTAATAACAGCTTTAGAAGCATCAATGTTATTGATAAAATCACCTTTGTCTTCTTTGTTGTTTAAATAAATGATTATTTCATTTTGTTTATCACTTAGTTTTTCATTAAAGTTTGGATTAAGACTTACATATTTTTTATATATGGGTTTAGATTTAAGTTTAGAACTCATCGGTCTTAAAGTAGGAGGAAGCATAGAGTTTAAACAAGTTATTTTTGGTTCTAAATAAAAATTATTCATCCAATCAGCTAAGGAAAGCAATTCGTCTGTTAAGACAACATCATTGTCAATAGTAGAAATTATACTATTTAAAGAAAAGCCAAGTTCGTTTTCTAGTTCTTTTTGGGATTTGTTTTCAAGATAAGTATCAACAACAAAACCAATAATATTTCGGTTTCTAAAAGATACTAAAACTCTAACTCCTTTTTTAATGTTTTGTTCAGGAGTGTAGGTATAAGAAAAAGGTGAATCTAATGACTGTGTTTGATATTCAATTAGAACCTTAGCGATTAACATATAAAAATAGCAGAGTTTGCTATTTGTCCTTCAATTCTATAATACCTTCGTCAATATCTTCAAAAGCTTTGCCTAAACTTTTACGAGGACCGTATTTGCTATCTTTTAAAAATTCTTTTTTCTTTTCTTCAGGAAATTCATCAATTTCATTAGCTCTTTTAGCTGCTAAATTGGCTAAAATATATCTGTTGCCTTTAGTCTTTTTAATTAAATCATCTATTGATGGGGTAATTGCATTTATTTTACTTTTCATAAAGTGTTCCTTTCTACTTTTTTAATAATACTTGCTATTCTTTGAGTGGCTTTTTTTAAGTCGGAGTTAACTATAACATACTTATAAGTGTTTTTCAATTTCATTTCATTTCTCGCTTTTTGAAGTCTTAATTGAATAATGTCATTTGATTCACTTTTTCTGCCTCTTATTCTTTCTTCTAATTCGTGTAAGTTAGGAGGAATTAAGAATATTGTGATGGCTTCGGGAATCTTTTGGATTACTTGACTTGCTCCATTTACTTCAATTTCAAGTAAAACATTATAACCTTCGTTTCTTAATCTTTCAACTTCGGCGGCTGGTGTGCCATAAAGATTATTAACAAATTCAGAGTATTCTAAGAGTTTATCTTCGGCAATGTTTTTTTCAAATTCATCTCTACTGACAAAATAATATTCAACTCCGTTTGTTTCTCCAGCTCTTTTATTTCTGGTTGTCATGGAAACAGAATAAGTTAGGTGCAGAGATTCGTCCATAAATAATTCTTTCCGAATAGTTCCTTTGCCTACTCCAGACGGTCCACTTAAGATAATTAATAACCCTTTTTTGCCCATAGTA
>JAISJY010000002.1 GCA_031261365.1 Caryophanales bacterium
AGATATGTTGTTACAACATTAATTGAACCTGCAGCTATTTTACTTTTTCTAATCCCATTCATATCATAAGAATACATAAGACTTCCAAAAATAGCTAATTCACCTTTATTAGTCCATGTAAGAATACTTCCTCTATAAGTTGTTGGATTACCTTGAATATCATAAAGTATTGGTTGATTATTAAAACTAGTTAATTGATCTTTCCATCCTTCATCCTTATAAGAATAATAGTCTCTTTGATAATTACCAGTTAATTTAGTTTCTAAAGAATAAGGATAGGTTTTTTTATATAAGATGTTTCCAGCATTGTCATATTTTATTACTATTGATTTATCTAATGCTGAATTACTTCATTCTTAAAGAAAGAAAACTTATTCGGTGTAATATGTTTTACTTCTAATTTAGATGTAGAAATAGAAGTAATATATGAATATTATAAAAGAAGATGGGAAATAGAAGTAAATATAAAACTAGAAAAGAATTCTTTAGATAACGAGGTAATAAGAACTCATGGAACCATCTCTACATTAGGAATAAGATTTCTTATTCAAATAGAAATGATAATGATGTCTAGGATATATTTTAAATTAAAAGACCTTGATATATTATCAAAGTCTTCAATTAATCAAACATTAAATAGATTATCTAAAACATATAAAATTTTTAAAAATAATAAATGGATGTTATCTATATCTACAAAGAAGAACTTAGCTTTTCTTAATGAGTTAAATATTCCTATAGCGTAGGAATTGGGAAATTTCTAATTATTGCTTTATTGCGTCTTTCGTTACCCAATACATCAATTAGATTTGGGATCGGAATAGGTTTAATATATACAGATCAAGTGTTAACCATAGGATCTGATGGACCATCTTGGTGGGCTGCAAGAGAATCTTTAAATGATATAAAAATTAACGAAGTAAATAAGGCAAAAACTTATGGAACCGAGCAAGCCATCTTAGAAAAGAGAGCATACGGAAAAATCTCAGGATTAAAAGATGAAAATATCCAAAATTTAATTAACTCTTCGTTGTTTTTTACATTTGATACAATAAATAAATGGACCATGCATCAAAAAGAAATATTGTTAAAAATCATTTCAGAATATGGGGTATCTAACAATTTCAAGCAAAGAGATATCGCAGAAAAATATGGTTTTGAAGAGTCTAAAGTTAGCCGTACATTAATGTTCTCTAAATATAGGGAATGGACTAAAATAGCAAATTCAATAACAAAATTGGTAAACGATCAAATTACAAAAGGAGCAATAAAGTAATGAATAATCCTATATTATTAATGTTTGTATGTCTACATATGCTTGCTGATTTTTTGTTTCAATCTGAAAAAATGGCTATCAATAAAAGAAATTTCTTGTTATTTATAAAAACAAATAAAGATTCATCAAAAAAACCTTCATTGTCGTTTTTTACGCACTGTTTAATATACTTGATAATTTCTTTGTCTTCACTATTATTTTTTCCTAATATAACTATATTTTGGACATCTATTGTTATTGCGGTTTCACATTTACTAATTGATTTTTCTTTTAATTGGGTTAGAAATTTAGCGGATAAAATTATTAAAAAATTGTATAATAAACAAAAAATTGTATACAACCAAATTTCTGATAGTCCATTCCTATCTTGTGGTCATATATTGGAGATATTAATTTTTATTTTTGATCAGTTTTTTCATTTAATTCTAATTGGAATTTTTGTCTATTGTTTTTTTGGAAACGATTTTCCAAGATACCCAATTATTGCATTTTTAATTAGTCCATTCAACATTTCTAATAATTTAGTAGTACTTAAATATATTTTGTTATTTATCATATTGGGGAAACCAGCAAATGTATTATTTAAAACGCTTTTTGGAAAACTTGGTCCAAATATAGACGAGAACAAACAAGATGTCTTAGATAAATGTAATAATTTAACTAATGAAGAAAAAAATAATCAACCCAAAGATAATAAAATAATCACAAATAAAGCAGGTTCGATAATAGGTACTCTTGAAAGATATTTAATATTAATTTGTCTTGCTTCTGGTGTATCATGGGGAGCTGCAATTATAATTACCTGTAAAGGTTTTGCCCGATCAAAACAAATTTCTGAATGTAACAAATTTGCTGAATATTTTTTAATTGGGACATTTTATAGCATTTTGCTAACAATAATATATTTTTTTACTATAACGAAACTGCTTTAACGCTTAATATAAAAGGAATATCTTGCGGGTCGTTTGCAACAACATATGGACTACTTCGTGCTATTTTATGAACATTTTGTCTTTTTGTGAAGAAACTCTGTATTTGTATTGTGTACCAAAAAGTGATGGCATTTTATATGGTCAATGGTGCCAATAGTATTGAATTAACTCCCTAAAGTAGGATTTTTTAGAAAAAGTACTATAATGAAACAAAATTAAAGATGGTTAAGATAACTTTTTACTATTAAAGAGTCATACAATTCTAAAAATTTATTGTTAATGTCTTTTATTTTAGTTGGTATTTATTTAATTAAACTTTGAAAAGAGGTTAGTAAAGTTTTCAAATGAAATTTTTAGATATTTCTTATTTAACTCTGGGAAATGATAGTATAATAGATATTGTAAATGCCACAGTAGCTAGAAAAGTTAAAATTATTTTTAATGTAAATAATATCATAAAAGATATATGTCTGAAAAGACTTAAAACATTTAACAAAAAAATTAGTTATGGGTGGCAAAAAATAGTGTGTCAAACACTACAGGTAGTCACCTTTTTTAAAAATTTTCATTTTTTATCCTTTGTCTGGTACCTGTGGCATTTACAACATGAATTAATCCCTTAAAGTAGGACTTTTTAGAAAAAGTACTATAATGAAAGGGGGATTTTTATTTATGAGAGTAGATAATGAAACAAAATTAACAATAGCTTCATCTTTTCACTTGAATAAGTATTAAATATTATAAACAACGATATAATAATATTGTACTCAAAAATATATAAAAAAGGGGACAAAAGAGGAGAAGCCAATGGAACAAATAATGAAACAAATTAAGTTAAGAATTGACCTTGCACCTAAAAATGAAGTTTTTTCTATAAATGATTTTTTAGATATTGCTTCATATAATACTGCTAAAATAAGTCTTCTAAGACTATGCAAAATGAAAATTATTACAAAAATAATTAATGGTTTGTACCAAAAATCAATTTATAATGAACTAATAAAAGAGTTTGTTCCTTTGCCAATAGATAC
>JAISJY010000027.1 GCA_031261365.1 Caryophanales bacterium
GAAATTCTATTGTTATCTATTCCAAGTATTGATATAAATATTGTGAAAACAATTTTAAAACAATTAATTGTTCGTTCTTGCTTATGTTTAAAAATTCAAAATTATTCAAATACATTATATTTTGAAGATTCTTTAAATGGCGACATATATGAAGGATTAAAGTTTTCTATTGAACAACTGAATAATTATGTTTTTCTTTCATTAAATGTTTCATATTTTTCACTTAATAGTAATGATTATACATTCACTAAAATTAATAAACAGATATCTCCTTTGTTCAATAAGCAACAATACGAAAAACTGCATTATTTAATAAATAAAATTTTTGAGGATAAGCTTGATTTTAACTATTTTAACTCTAATGTTTCTTTTTCTCAAAATCAAACAGGGTTTGGTGCATACTTTTCTAACGACAAATTATTTCCTTCGGGTATTTTTTTAGACACATTGTTAACTAACGGAAAAATAAAAAATGAAGTTACAGAAAAAAGTATTAATCATTTTAAAATTTTTGAATCATCTGGAGCTGTTGATTATACATTTTCGCCCGATATAATAAAAATAGGAATAATATCTCCGAAAGAAAAACAATCTTTCCGAGATAAAATAATTCAAGTTTTGTGCAATGGCACAAAAGATAAGAAGAATCAAATTTATCCAGAATTTAATGGATTTGAAAGTTTTTTTGGCAAAAAAATTATGTTTTATCCATTAGAATATTCAATTAGTGGGGTCACAACAATGAATCCAAAGGATGCTTGTGATAGATTTATTAGAGGATGTTCAAATTTAGTTAATAATAAACAAGTTGACATTGTATTAATTTGCCTTTCAAAAGAACTTGAATGCATTAAAAAAGATGAAAACGGTTTTGATTTTCACGACTATTTAAAATTAAAATGTGCTTCTAAGTACAAAACTCAAATTATTACAGAAAATGCTTTAGAAACTTCAGATAATATAAATAAAAAATTCATTAATTTAGCAACTGCAATCTACACAAAAACAATCGGTATTCCCTGGAAACCATTAGAGTATGATAAAAATACGGTTTACCTTGGAATTGGGTTCGGAATAACTCCAAAAGGAATAACAATGGGATGTAGTCAATTATTCGATGGGTCAGGACAAGGATTAAAATTGCTTTTATCTAAGGTTTCAGACGAAAGTAAGAAAAATCCTCATCTATCGAAACAAGAAGCATACAATGTTGGAATTAAAATTAGGGAATTATACAGTAAAACAGGTCACTATAATGACATCACAAGAGTTGTAATACATAAAACAACCTCATTCAGGAAAGAAGAAATAGAGGGCTTTAAACAATCGTTTATAGGAATTGAGGATTTTGAATTATATTGGATTTCAGAAAAAATTAATATAAAAGGTTTTTCTATGTTTAAAAATGACCCTGGATTCTATCCAATTGCAAGAGGAACAGCATTGCAAATAGCTGACAACGAATTATTAATATGGACAGATGGAACAATAAAAAATATTGATGTGATACCCGATAAAAATCACTATCAAAGTGCAAGAGGAATTCCAAAACCAATACTGGTTAAGAAGTATTATGGTAAATCTTCTATTGAATTAATAACTAATGATATCCTCACTTTAACAAAAATGAATTTTAATAGTGCAGATGTTATTTATACAAAGATGCCTGTAACAATATCATATGCCAATGTTGTTACACAAATAATTAAACAGGGCGAACTAGAAGATTATGTTATTGATTTTCAATATATCATGTAGTTTAAATTGCTAATATATTTTAAAGCATGCAAAGGAAAATAAGTATGTTTTAATTAAGAATTAAGAATATACTAAAAATGAAGAATAATATTGAATAACGAGGATAAAAAAAGAGCAATTAGAGAAATAGTTATTAATAGTTTTGCTCATGCAGATTATAAAAACATAGTGTCATCACATGAAATTGCAATATTTCCTTCTAAAATTGAAATATTTAATCCTGGAAATTTGCCAATTCAAGTAATACCTGAAACATTTGCTAACAGTGGAAAAAATCTATATTTAGAAATCCACATATTGCAAATGTATTATATAAATGCAATAAAATTGAATCTTTTGGTTCTTGATTTACTAGGTTTTTTTCTATTTTAAATGATGATAAATTAAAATATAGTTATACTGATGATTTTCAAGGCTTTACTTTTATTTTCAAACGGACATCCAAAAGGACAGAAAATGTCCGTTTGGATATTAATGAAACTGAAAATACTGTAGTTGAATTGTTAATGTTAAATCCAAAATATAAAGCAAAAAATATCGTAGAGTCAATTGGAAAATCCGTTAAAACAATTTTTAGAGCTTTTGAATCACTTCAATCAAAAGGATACATAAAAAGAATCGGTAGCAAAAGAAATGGATATTGGAAAGTGTTAAAAGATGTTTAAGTTACACAACCTCTAAGATATTTTATTTGAAGAGTTAAACATTTTTCCAACTTAACGAGAGTTATAGAGATTAATTATGATAAAGTGTAGCAATAGACATATTACTATATGCTTTTAGATATAAATATAAAATTTTAGAAAATCCCGATAAAATATTATGAGACAATGGTTAG
>JAISJY010000028.1 GCA_031261365.1 Caryophanales bacterium
AGGCAAAATAAACTTAATATCAATTCCATATCTAATATCAAATAAACCTAAATTAACACTTGCCCAAGTATTAGTTCTAAATCTAATTCCTTCATTAACATAATCAACTGCACTTCCACTTGTAAAAGGGACGGCATAATAACTGTTTCTAGAAATAGTAACACTTTGAACTTCAGAAGTCACTAATCCACCTGCATTAGCAACTGTGTAATAGTATTCTAAGGTAACTCCAGCAAAATCAACAGGAGTTGCAAAAGGGTATTTATTATCAGCATTTTTACTAATTTCAGCATAACTTTCGCTTCCTAATCTTCTAATAAACAATTTAGAAACTGCTGAACCTGTTGATTCAGTATAAGTAACATCATTGAAATAATATGTCTCTAAAATATCTAAAGTAGCATTTTCTGCTATTGGAACATTAGTAATTATTGGAGCTTCAATAGTTTCTATAACTTCTAAAGCAATATCTCTAATCGCTTCATTACCTGCTAAATCAATAGCTTTAAACTTAATATTTTTATTACCTGTACTCGTTGGATGATAAATACTTCCTGCTGTTTCAACATCATTTTCATCAACAACTGCATAAGATACTTCTCCAAATAAATCATAAGCTGTAAGTGGAATAGTATAATCTTCATTTAATTCTATTTTAGTAGCCACTGTTTCATTATTTAAAGTAGGAGCTACTGTATCGTTTAATAATCCATCAACATTTGCTAAAGACTGACCATTTATACTTTTTAAAACAGTTGTTAAAGGACCAGTAAAGCCATTATTACCTTTAACATAAAAATATATTTCATCAACATTAGCAAAATTAGGAGTAACAGTGCTTTGATAAGAACCACTATTTAAAAGTGTTAAAACCTCTGAACCACCAACATAGGACTGTAAGCCATTAGTTTTATCAACAGTAAAAGTAAAAGATGAAGACAAATTAGCATCACCTTTAATCCAAGTATCACCTGGATATTCAGTCCAACCACTATCAAATAAAACATAAGAGTGACTTCCATTTGTCGTGCCAGCCGAATCTGTCCAAACCCGAATACCTGTTATTTGATTATCATTAGTCGCATTTCTAATAAAGACATCAAAGCATGGACCATTTTGGGAAGTAACAGTTGTCTCACCATAAAAGCCCACACTTAACTCTATAGAAACTTGTTTATTATCTTTAATTGAGAAAGAATGATGGGGATTAGCCGAACCAGCTGGAATTCTTCCTTCCACTGTCCAAGCATCTCCACCCATTGTATCAACTCCTGCTATAACTCCTTGAACTCCTTGAGGTGTCCAAGAAGAACTAGTCCCCCAGCCTGTATAGTAATCGTAGGAACTAAAGTTAGTAGTAGCTACTGTACCTGTCGTAGCTTTAACATTTAAAGGCAAACTTACACCTAAGATTAACAATAAACTCAAAATTATTTTTTTCATAAAATCCTCCTAAGATAATTCTATCATTTAAGAACAATAAAAAAGTAAGATTAGCCAAATATATTAACCAAGTCAACAGAATATTTTAAATATGTTTTAAAGTAAGGATTAGCCTTTTCAAATAAATTAAAATCACGAAGAGCTATTTGAGTTTTTCCTTTTAGTAAAAGAAGTAAGATTTTAATAAAAGAACAATAAACTATATTTTCAGCCTTTAAATCTTCTTTAAAAACTGAAATATTAGGGTAAGAAATAGCAAAATAATCCATTTTAAGAGTTTTGCCCTCGTTTTTTTGCAAATAATTTTCTAATTTTATTTTAAACTCTTTCCTTTCTTTTACCTTATTTAATTTCTTAAAAGCTAAATATTGAAAAAAGATTATTTCTAGATTAATATCATTATAAAAGAGTCCATTTGTAATTTTATATTCTCCATGAGTAGCCATTTTATAATATTTTAAACTCTCTTCTTTATGACCTTTTATTTCTAAAAGATAACCTAACAAATAATAGATGTGATTTTGTTTATTAAAAATTATCTTTCCTTCGCCTAAATTAAGAGGGTAATCAAGAGCCTTTAGAAGATATTCTGTTTTCTTTTCTTTAAGAGCTAAATTAATTAAAGCCTTCTCATATTCATAGGCAACTTTGCCTTCTCCACCTTCCCAAATATGAAACTTATGCTTACTTAATATTTCAAGAACTTTTTGATATTCTTGGTTATCATTTAATAAACTTAAATATTCAATTAGTAAAGCATCACTTGTAAATATTTGATATTTATTTAAATAATCTAATCTTTCTTTGAGAGGTACTTTACTTAATTTCTTTAATTGGTCATATTCCAATAAAACAGTCATATCATCAATATCTAAATTAAAAGCTTTTTCATAATATTCTTGAGCTTTTTGATTATTGTTTTCATAATTATAAGTCACTATACCAAGATTTCTATATAAAGTAGGAAATGGTATATCTGTTATTTTCTGCCACAAAAATAAAGCTTCAGCATATTCTTTTTTATCATAATAAAAGCAACCTAAATAATATTTTCCCATTCTTAAATTGTATTTACTATCTAAATGACTTAAAACTAAGGCAGAAGATAAATCATTAGGAAAACATAAATAAGGTGAGGCTTTTTCAGCAAGTTCAAGGTACTTTTTTGTTTCAAAAACATTATTTTGAGAATATATATAAGCTAAATAGTAATAAAATAATGGATATTTATTTTCTTTTAAAGCTAGATTAAGGCAGTTAATTGCTAATTCTACTTCACTATTTTCTAATAATTCTTGAACAGTATCAAGATAGTTATTAGTTTTATTGTTAAATATTTTTAAGACTTCCTCTTCAGAAATCATTTTTAAATTATAGGCTTGAATATTGAAATATAAATCTAAAGGGTATTTAATTAAATAAGGTTTTAATTCATTTTTATTTAAAGAAACTTGAAGATGTAAAGCCTTAATATTTAAAGCATTTAGTTTTAAACTCTCTTGTAATAATTCATTACTCTTATTTAATTGAGCTAATTTTAATAAGGCATTGCTTTTAGTATCTAAAGACCAAGAGGCTTTATAAAACATTTCTTCAGCTTTACTTTTATCATTTTGAAATAAATAAGCTAAACCTTTGTAATAATATAACTCACCTGAAATACTTCTATCATCATATTGACTAATTCTTTTAATACCATTGTTATAACAATTTAGAGCTTCCTCTATTTTGTTTTTTTCTAATAAAATATTTCCATAAACTAAATTAATTCTATAATCTTCTTTATCTCTT
>JAISJY010000087.1 GCA_031261365.1 Caryophanales bacterium
TGCTAAATTCAAATTACACCCTTTTATTGTTACTTTATCAACTCAACTTATCATTTATGCAGCTTCTTTATTATATTTATATTTAGGAGACAATAAAGGACAACCACTTTCTGGTTTAAGACCTGAGTTTCAAAACTTATTAATGGGTGGTATTACAATAGGTGATTCAAGTATTAAATATTACACTTTATATGCTATTGCTTTAGTAGCTTTAATGTGGTTTATTTGGAATAAAACTAAATTAGGTAAGAATATGTATGCGGTCGGCTGTAATCAAGAAGCGGCTAATGTTTCAGGTATTAGTGTTTTCAAAACTATTTTATTTATCTTTATTATGGCTGGTGCTTTATATGGAATTAGTGGTTTCTTTGAAGCGGCTAATGGGGGTTCAGCAACTGCAACAACCGGGGTTAATTTTGAATTAGATGCTATCGCGGCTTGTGTTATTGGTGGTATCTCTTTCTCTGGTGGGGTTGGTAAGATTAGAGGTGTTGTTATTGGAGTATTCTTATTACAATTAATCGCGGCTTCTTTAATTTATTTAGGTATTGACCCAAGTTTAACTTATCCTATTAAAGGAGCGGTTATCTTAATTGCTTATACTCTTGATATGCGGAAGTATGTGGTTAAGAAATAATAAATGTAGAATTATTTTAGAAAATTATTAAATTATTAGCGGTTTTAGTAAGATATGCTAAAATATTATTATCGGAGGTCATAGATATGGCAAAAAGAAGTGGCGGTAAAGATTATTTTGGACTAGGTCATTTAGTAAGTGTTATTTTAGCAATTTTCCCACCAATTGCATGGATTTTAGGTTTCTTAACTAGACTAAAAGAAGGACATTTATTAGCAGCAATTATAAGATTAGTTTTTGGTTTTACAATTGTTTGGATTTTAGATTTAGTTCTATTAATTTTAAACGGCAGAATTTTAAGAGTTCTTTAATTCTTTAAAAAACAAAAATAACTCCTTGCTTAAACTCTTGGAGTTTTTTTAATTGTTTTGCTTAATAGTTTGTAAGGTAAATAAAGAAAGTTTATTCTTTTTTATACCTATTAAAACCGTTATAGCTCCAACAAGACAACCTGAAAGACAAAGTAGTATATCTTCCATAGTGTCTTGAACTGCTTGTAAACCTACATAAGCCTCACCTGTTAAAGAATTAATAGCTCTAAGCATATTAGAATGTGTGAAATAATCACTACTATATTCTAATAATTCCCATATTATTTCAAAGGAAAGAGAAACACTAATACATAAAAGCACAAAAATTAAAGGATGCATTTTAGAATTAATATATACTTTTTCTAAACCTACAACAGATAAAAAGAAAAATAAAAGACCACTTATAAAATGACCTATGACATCACAAATAGGTATTATTTGATAAAAAGCAAAGTTTTCTCCTAGTATATCTATTAGAGCAGATACTAAAAGCAAAACAAAAAAGAACAAAGGAAACTTGATTTGCTTTAAGTCTAAAACTTTAAATAATATTCTTAAAAAGATAAACTCAATTACATAGGTTATTAAAGTTCTAAAATGTGAACTATCGGTGGAACTTAACTTTAAAGCGTCCCCCACAATATAAATTGTAATCGTTAGAAAAACCATTAAAATAACAACAATGCCTAGTATTTTGTAATATTTATTAAGTTTGCTCATATTATTCCTTCCTTAAATATTATATTGAAAATTAAAAAATAAAAAAGATTTATTTACTTATTTACTAAAAAGTTAACACAATATATAGGAGCATATATTATTTTGTCTTCAACACTTAAATTATCATTAGAAAACACATACGAGAAAGAAATATCTTTGTAAGTTTCCATAACAAAATCTAAAGCTTTATGGGTTCTTATATCTTTACCACTTTTCACTTCTATTGGTAAAATCGTCCCAAACTCTTTGGCTTCAACAATAAACTCAATTTCACCATGCTTTCTTTGATTATAATAATATGGGATAAAATCATTAACTATTAATTGTTGAGCTACATAATTTTCATAAATAAAGCCATAATTAAAATTAGTATCATTGCTTAATATTTTATTTCTAACAAAACTTCCTAACATATTCATTAACAAACCAATATCAGAAAAATATAACTTAAATAAGCTCTGTTTATGTAATTTTAAACCATCAATTAAATTATTAACTAATGGTATTTGAATACTAACTCCTGCCATTATTAACCAATCTAGACTTTCTTCAATTGTTTCATATCTAAGTTTTTTGTCTAAAACAGACAATGTAAATCTTGAATATTCACTATTTAAACGAGAAGGAATATATCTATATAATCTCTTTAGTAAGAGTTTCTTATTTATTGCCTCGTATTTAGTAAAATCTGCTTCATATAAAGAATTAATATAACTTTGTTCTTTAGAAAGTGTTTCATAGTTATTGGTTAATAAAAAAGTTTTAATAGGTACAGGCATACCACCAACTAATAAATATTCTTTAAAATATTTCAAAAAAAGATTATGAGTTATATCAGGTATTTTTTGATTAGATTTAAAACATTTCTTAGCCTCAATAATTAATTCTTCTGAAACACTATTTGCCCATAAGTACTCTTCATAATCAAAAGGAAATAGTTGATGTATTTCAGCATAGCCAATTGGAATTGAAGTAATATTTCTTAAAGTAAGTCCTAATAAAGAGCCACTGATTATATACTTTTGATTATTGTTTTGAACTAAATATTTAACCATTGTAATTATTTCTTTGACTTCTTGACACTCATCAAAAAATAAAACTGTGTCACTTTTTTTTAGTTTTTCACCAAAAATAGCACTTAAAGCACGATTATAGTCTAAAAGATTATGACAATTATTAATTATGTTTTTAGCATCTTCGTTGGCAATAAAGTCTACAAACAAATAGTTTTTAAAGTTCTTCTTACAAAACATATCAATAATATACGATTTTCCTGTTTGTCTAGCACCACATAAAATAAAGGCTTTTTGACTATTGCTTTCTTTCCACTCTGTTAATTTTGTTTCTATTTTTCTCTTAAACATTATGCTTTCTCCTTTTATTTATAGTTATATAATACCACTTTTTACAAAATGTTTTGATTTTTTTGCCTTTAAATCACAAAATGTTTTGATTTTTTAGCCCTAAAATTACAAAATGTTTTTAGTTTTAAAAAGAACTTTAAAGAAATAATTAAAAAACATCTATAATAATTATATGAAATTAAATGATATTACCCTTAGACTTGAAACTCCTGCTGATTACAAAACCGTAGAAAAATTAACTTTTGAAGCCTTTAAAGACTTTGAAGCCGAAGGTTTACCCAAAAGAGATTTACCAAACGAACATTTTTTAGCTTATTTATTAAGAAATGATCCAAGTTTTATTAAAGAACTAGATTTTGTTGCTATCTTAAATGAAGAAATTGTTGGCAACATTATGTATAGTAAATGTCATATAATTCATTTAAATAATCAAAAAGAAGCCCTTGTCTTTGGACCTATTAGTGTTAAGCCTGAACTACAAAAACAAGGCATTGGAACATTACTTATCAAACACAGTCTTGAACATGCTCAAAAACTTGGTTATAAAGCTGTCATAATTACCGGATTTCCTGATTACTACCACCGTTTTGGCTTTGTATCAGCCAACACTTTTAACTTAACAATGCTTGATGGTTCATTTTTTGATGCTTTTATGGCTTTAGAATTAGAAAAAGGTTATTTAAGTAAAGGTGGAAAATGGCAATGTTGTCAAGCCTTTGATAATTGTGAAAATAATCAAGAAGCCTTAATAAATTATCATAAAGAATTGTTTAATCTTAAATAATATGATGTTTTAATATATAAATAAGTTAAAAATATAGACAATTTCTAAATTATCATTAATAATTAATCATAAGGGGAAATATTATGGAAGAAAAAACAATATCAACAGTTAATGAGTTTATCAAGGAATTAGAAAAACTTTATAGTAAAAATCCAGCCAGATACCATTTCTATAGAGGTGAAGAAAATGCCGAATGGAAATCATTACCGTCCATTTTAAGAAAAACTAATTTAGGAAAAGAAAAAGAATATAGAGAAAAGGTTTTAGCTGAATACCCAGAAGAATATCATAGTTTAGAATCTATTGATGTTTTAGCCAAAATACAACATTACTTTAGCCACACTAGACTTTTAGAAGTAACTGCAAATCCTTTAACTGCTTTATATTTTGCTTGTGCTGAACATCTAAATAAAAATGGAGCAGTATATATCTATTCTTCTGACACTTTATTAAGTTATGAAAGTGACAAAGCTTATATGTTAGCTATGCTTTCTAAGTTTCCTCAAGAAGACCAAAACAATATTAGAAAAGTTGCTATTGAGTTTTTAGAAGCCGATTTACTCATAAATAAAAGTAATATAAATGGGCTTGACCCCGAATTACAAAGAAGTCTTATTAACTTTATTTATGCTTTAATGCGAGAAAGAAGTGACTTTGCTAACTTCAGAATAAATCCTGCTCATTTATTGCAGTCATATTTTGTCAAACCTGCTTATAATAATAAAAGAACCCAAAATCAAGAAGGTGCATATATTCTTTTTGGTTTAGAAAACGATAATAAAAAACAAATACCTTATCTTTCCCCCGATGCTAAAAATAACAATATTACAAGTTTAAAAATAGTTGTTGATAAAGAAGCTAAAACCAATATCATTAATCAATTAAAAATCTTAAATATTACTAAAAGCAAATTATTCCCCGATATTCAAAATGCTTTATTTGAATTATAAAATATGTATTTTCTAGCCGATAAAATATTTGGTATTTTGGAATTAAAAGATTTTTTTACAATTACTGCTTCTTTTTTAGCTCTATTAATTTCTATAATCAATTCCATTAAAGCCAACAATAAACAAAACTATTTAGAACAAGATAAAGCTTATCAAGATTTATTGAAAATATCTTTAAATCATCCTACTTTTAGAGATCCCAAAGAAATAAGTAGAAAAATAAAAGAAGGAGATAGAGACTTCATTCAAAAATACAACACATATGCCTACTTAATTTGGAATTGTATGGAAACATTTTATGATTTATCAAGCGGATTTCTTTCACATATCTTCCATAAAAAACATCTTGTTAGTGAAACTTGGGTACCTGTTATTAGAGAAGAAAATAGAATACATTATAATTGGTTTATGCAAAATCAATCATTATTTAAAAAGAAGTTCCAAGACTATATAAATGATTTAAATGCTGTTAGAGTAAGCGAAGGAAAAGCTGATGATTTAGAAACCATTCATGCCTTTATGAAAACAGAGTTTCCTGAAAATGAATTAATGTCTTTAGAACAATTAAAGAAACTTTTTGAAAGTGGAAAATATATTCTTTACCTTTTAGAAAATGTTATTGCTAACCAAGAAAAAAAGATATTAGGTTATGCTTTAGTCTATGTTCTAGAACCATACAGAGTTGCTTGGTTAGATTATTTAGCCATCGATAAAGAAAACAGAAAAAAAGGTTATGGAACTCTTCTTTTTAATAATGTGAATAGTAATGTCGGTAGAGGTGGTTTTGCTATGATAATGGAACTTGATAAACCTCAAGAAAATGCTCTTGAAACTTCAGTTGAAAATAAAAGAATAATGTTTTATAAAAAACAAGGAGCTAAAGAATTAAAGTTTGATTATTTATTTCCAACCAAAACAGGACCATTAGAAATGTTACTTTATTATAAGACTGCCACAGGTGAAAAGCTCATCAAAAAAGAATTATTAAAAGAAGTAATTAATGAGGTAATGGAAACTATTCATTCTGATAAAAAAACTATGCCTGTTATTAAAAAACAAGTATTAGATAATCTAAATAAGGCTAATTGGTAATAGTTCTTTATATAAAGTATAAAGATAAACAGCCCCAACAATATTTCTATTAAAGTTATTGGGACTTTCA
This sequence comes from Caryophanales bacterium, assembly GCA_031261365.1. Lineage (GTDB taxonomy): Bacteria > Bacillota_I > Bacilli_A > RFN20 > JAISJY01 > JAISJY01. The sequence goes on from JAISJY010000087.1 coordinate 5,929, forward strand.
ACCGGCCATTGACTATAGGCTTGTTTTAATTGGACTAAACTTATTTGCTGATTTATAACACTATTAGAGAAAACTATTAAATTATCATTCACTACTTCATAGCTAAAAACTTCACCATAAATAGTTTCAAATTTAATATCTTGTTTTTCTTTAATTTTAATGATTAATGACTCAAAATTTTCTTTCATTGCAACTCCTTTTTTAAATAATAGAAAGGCTTATAACTATCCTCCTTAATAAGCTTTTCATAGGTAAATTATAACATTTTTTCCTTTAATTTCAAGAAAAAACCAAATCCTCTTTTTTATAAAAACAATAGAAAAACTTCCTTTCCCCTTTCTAAAAAGTCATAAATAGTGCTTTTTTGCTCTAAAAACCGCCACTATAATAATTTATAGTGAGTTAATTTAAAAAAAGTTTATAATATTAAGGTGGGTTTCTTATAGAAAAAGGAGTTAAATTATGATAAAGGCTTATGTAATAACTATTGATGAACTTGATGATGCTGAATATGCTTATAAACAATTTGAAAAACAATTAAAAGCTCAAGGTGCTTTGCTTACCAACACCATTGGTATTCTTTCTTGTCATGCGGACTTTTTACAGTCGCCCGTTTTACCTAGAATTGTTGAATCTCTACCTTTCCAAGTTGTCGGGACAACTACTGTTTTAAATGGAGTTAATGCTGGTGGTGATTATTATTATTTGTCTTTACAAATATTAACCTCTGATGATGTTGAATTCAAAATTGAAAAAACAGAAGAACTATTTGTTGATAACTTTGAAAAAGAAATAGCTAAAACTGTCACTAAAATATTAAGAGAAAGTCCTGAACAACCTAAATTATTTTTAGCTTATTCACCTTTAAAAAATGATATTTCCTGCGATTCTATAATTTATGAAATAGATAAAACAACTAAAGGCGATATCCCAATTTTTGGTTTAGCTGCCGTTGACCACACTCCTCATTATGAGTTTTCTCAAACTATTTTAGGTAGTACAGGTTATAGAAACTCTTTAATATTAGTTTCCTTAACCGGCAATGTTCACCCTAGATTTACTATCGCTTCTGTTAAAGAAGAGAACATCAAAAAAGAAAAAGCTATAATTACTAAATCTTATCGGAACCTTTTACAAGAAGTTAATGGCTTACCTGTTGTAACTTACTTAGAATCCATAGGTTTATCAAAAGAAGATGTTCAGTCTGGTTTAGGGGTTATTCCTTTTATTGTCAATTATGATTCTAAATTAGAATTAGCTGCTCGAGCTGTTTTTGGTTTAACTCCAGAAAATTGGGCAATTTGTGGAGGTGAAGTTCCGGTTAATACCGTTTTATCAATAGGTAATATCAGTCAAAATGATGTTATTGAAACCTCTTTAAAAGTTGTTAAAGAAGCCTTAAAAGAAAAACCTCAAGTAATGCTTTTATATTCTTGTATGGCAAGATATTTAGTTCAAATATATGATAATAAGGAAGAGTTTAATTCACTTAAAAAAGAAATAGGTAATCAAGTTAATTTCTTATTCTCCTATTCTGGTGGTGAGATTTGCCCTGTTATTAGAGAAGACGGCAAACTAATAAACCATATCCATAACTATTCTCTAGTTATTTTATCACTATAGGAGGCATATGGCAGAATATAAAGAATTTGAAGAATTATCGGAGGAAAATCAGTCCTTACAAAGAGAAATCCGCAAACTCAAAAGAGAATTGGAAGCTTGCCAAAATAATGCTCACCGTTCCGCTCTTGTTTTAGAAGCCCAAAAAAGGTCAGCTAAATTACTAGAAGATGAGAGTTATAATAGAGAGAAAAACTTTACTCTTATTTTAGAAAACTCCAAAGAAATGATTTTAGGTTTTGATACTTTTGGCAGAATGTCTTATGCTTCTAAATCCTTTTTAGTTAATTCAAATATTAGAATATTCGGTTTAATCACTGGTCGTACTTATAAAGAAATATTTGAAACCTATTTATCAAGTGTTGAAACTGAAACTTTAATTCATTTAATTGATAAAGCCTTTCAAGATAAAACTACTCAAACTGCTGAAGAATCTTTTTCTGTTAATATAGATGGTGAAAGCAAAGAGTTTTTAGTTGATATTATTCCCATGATAAGTAATGACCAACGCTTAGAAGCCGTTAATGTTTTCATGCATGATGTTACAGTTTTAAAGAAAGCTTTAGAAGATGCTAAACAAGCAAGTATAGCTAAAAGTAACTTTTTAGCCAATATGTCCCATGAGATAAGAACACCGATGAATGCAATTATTGGCATGACAACTATTGCTAAAACAACTGATGATATTGAAAAAATACAATATTGTTTATCAAAAATAGATTCTTCTTCTATTCATTTATTAGGTGTCATCAATGATATTTTAGATATTTCCAAAATAGAATCTGGTAATTTTGAAGTCTCTTATGATGATTTTGAAGTTGAAAGAATGTTAGAAAGATTATTAGCAGTTATTAGATTTAAAATGGAAGAAAAGCATATTAAGTTTGATATTATAGTTGATGAAAACTTACCGAGAGCTATTGTTTCTGATGAGCAACGCTTAGCTCAAGTTATTACTAATCTTTTATCTAATGCTGTCAAATTCACTCCAGAAAAAGGTTATATTACTTTAAGAATTAAACTCGTTCAAGTTTTAAGTGATGGGCAAGTTAAAATAGAAATTAGTGTTCAAGATTCTGGTATTGGTATTTCTGAACAACAAAAACAAAGACTATTTAAACCTTTCCAACAAGCTGAAAACTCTATCTCTAGAAGGTTTGGAGGAACAGGCTTAGGTTTAGCCATCTCTAAAAACATTATTGAAAAGTTAGGTGGAGAAATAGGTCTTGAATCTGAATTAGGCAAAGGTTCTGTCTTTAGTTTTACAATATTAGCTAAAATAGGAAAAGATAGTTCTAGAAAGAAAATTGATAAAAAATGGAAAGAATTAAAAATATTAGCAGTTGATGATTCAGCCGATACTAGACATTTCTTTTTAGGTATTTCTAAAAGAATATCTGTAAATATTGAAGTTGCCTATGATGGTTTTATGGCTTTAGAAATGTTAAAAAAGACTCATTATGATTTAATATTTGTTGACTGGCAAATGCCTGGTATTAATGGTATTGAAGTAGCTCGGGAAATTAAAAAGGTAGAAGGAGCAGGTAATACTATTATCATTATGATTTCAGCTAATGAATGGAGAGATATTGAAAAAGAAGCTAAACAAGCAGGAGTTGATAAGTTTGTTTCTAAACCTTTATTATTACCAACAATTGAAGATGCTATTGCTGAATTTGTTGATAAAGATGTTGAAAAGACCGAAGAACCAGACCAACTATTAAATATCTTTAAAGGTTATAAAATATTACTAGCCGAAGATATTGAAATCAATAAAGAAATTGTCGTTTCCTTATTAGAAAAAACAGGTATTATAATTGACTGGGCTGAAAATGGTTTACAAGCTGTTGATATGTTTCAATTAAATCCCAATGCTTATGGAATGATTTTTATGGATATTCAAATGCCTTTAATGGATGGTTATGAAGCAACTAGAAGAATTAGAGCTTTAAATATTGGTAAAAGTAAAGAGATACCAATAGTTGCGATGACCGCGAATGTTTTTAGAGAAGATGTTGAAAAAGCCCTTGAAGCAGGAATGAATGAACATATTGGAAAACCGATAAATATTGATGAAGTTATTGAGAAATTACATATTTATTTACCTAAAAAATTATGAGTTTAAATCCTGAAAAAATAAGCAAAGTTAAAAAACTATTTTTAGAAATCTTAAAACCTAAAATAGAGTTTAAAGTAGAAGAAAATAAAATTATTCTCTTACCAAAAGGTGCTATTTTTATTATGAATGAATTAAAATTAACTGCCTTTTATAATGAATTAGATTTTACAGATTCATCTAAGTTTTCTTTATTTATGACAGACACGAGAGTTGTTATTTCTGATAGTAAAGGTGAAGTTAGCTCGGCTCGTTTTAAAGGTGAATCTCAAAGTAATAAATATGATATTAATAAAGTAAGAGAAGCGGCTCGTGAGGCTGCTACTGAAAAAGCCTTAACTATTTATTTAGAATTAGATACTATTTTTAGCGAAGACGAACTTAAAGTTATTAGAAATAGAAAAAGATAATGGATTATAAAACTCATCTCAAGAGTATTAGAAAAGAAGGAGAACAAATAGTTAATTCTTTAAATGATTTACCTACTTTTACTTTAAGAAAATCAAAAAAGATAAAGACTGAAACTTTATTAAACTTATTTCCTAATTTAAAGCCAACAAACATTATAGATGACACTTATTTTTATTTAGAAAAAGATGAATTAGGCAAAAGTGTTTTTCATTTAGCGGGTTATTATTACATTCAAGACTTATCTGCTCAAATGGTAGTTCATAATCTTAATATTCAAGAAAATGATTATGTTCTAGATATGTGTGCTTCTCCAGGTGGAAAAACTATTCAAGCTAATAATTATGCTAGTTTAATTATTGCAAATGAAATAAATCGAACCCGTGCTATTACTTTAAAGCAAAATATTGAAAGAATAGGTGTTAAAAATGTTATAGTTCTGAATAATAATATTAATGATTTGCTTAATAAGTTTACTTCTTTTTTTGATAAAGTTATTTTAGATGCTCCTTGTTCTGGAGAAGCTATGATTAGGAAAAGTCCAGAAATGAGAGATGACTGGAGTCTTGAAAAAATAAAAAGATTAAATATAATTCAAAAAGAACTAATTATACAAGCTTATCAAATGGTTAAAGATGGGGGTTATATTTCTTATTCTACTTGTTCTTTTGAACTGACAGAAAACGAAGATATTGTTCAACATTTATTAGATAATACTGCATGTGAACTAATTAATCAAAAAACTTATTTCCCTTTTGAGTTTTCAGGTGAAGGTCAATTTATAGCCTTAATTAAAGTTAATAAAAACAATAATTTTTGTCCTTTAAAAAGAAAAAAAGTAAAAAGAATAACTGAAACTAAAATAATATTTGACTGGTTTTTAAAGTATGTAAATGAACCATTAAATAGTTTAGAATATCTTGATGGTTATTATTACACAGGAAGTAATTTTAATTATGAATTAGATAATCTTAATGTTTTAAGTAATGGTATTGAAATAGGTAAAATAGAAAAAGGTATTTTCTTTCCTTCTTTTGCTTT
>JAISJY010000158.1 GCA_031261365.1 Caryophanales bacterium
TGCCATTGAAGTAGGACCATTAACTTCAATATCTTTCTTTAATTGAGAATTAATAAGTTCTTTTAATTTTGTTCTATTAGAATATGTGACTAATCCTAATTCAAAAACTTTACTAGCTCCTGGAATCTCCGTGATTAAAGAAGAAAACTTTCCTCCTGTAAAACTTTCAACTACATAAATCTTTTTTTGCTCCAAAGTCAAAACACTAACTAATTGTTTAAATAATCTACTCATATTATTTCTCCTTCCCCAAATATTAATTTTCTATTTTGAATAAAATAAATTATACCTGATAATAAACTAGCAATAGTAGCGAGATAAATTAAAATAGTATCAAAAGGAAAAGTTAAATTAAAGACTGGCCAAATAAAGACTGTTGCTAATCCCACCATTTGTAAAACTGTCTTTACCTTTCCAAAAACATTCGCGGCTAATACTTTTCCATTAGAAACTGCCAACATTCTAATAGCATCAACAAATATATCTCTTAATATCATAATGATAGTACAACCTAAAGGAATAATATTCCAAGCAGTTAATAAAATTAAAGCTGAATTAACTAATAATTTATCAGCAATGGGGTCCATAAACTTCCCATAAGTTGTCACTAAATTATTCTTTCTAGCTAAATAACCATCTAAATAATCTGTTAAAGAAGCAAAGATAAAGATACCTGCTAAAGTCCATCTTAGCCATTCAATATTAAAGTTTTCATGACTTGCCATAAACCAACTATGTAAGAAATTACCATTTTCTGCTATGCCATTATATGGTATTAAAGCTAAAACTAAAAAGACTATAACTGCCAACATTCTGAGGGTTGTTAATTTATTAGGTAGATTCATTTTAATAAAAGTTTTCATTTAGTTTTCCTCTAATAATTTAATAAATATCTTTTCATAACTCTAATAACTTCAGCAATATTTATAGGTTTCCCGATATGTCCATTCATTCCTACTTCTAAACATTTTTCTATATCTTCTTTAAAAACATTAGCGGTCATCGCGATAATAGGTATGTTTATATTAGTGTTTTTTCTTATCTCTTTGGTAGCTTGTAAGCCGTCCATATTAGGCATTTGCATATCCATAAAGATTAATTCATATTTGTTTTCTAAAGCTTTTTTCACAGCTCCAATTCCATCTTCAGCAAAGTCTATTTCAACTTTAGTATCAGCTAATAAAGCTCCTATTATTTCTCTATTAACATCTATATCTTCAGCAATTAAGATTTTATGTCCATTAAAAATATCAATAGAATCTTGTAAAATACCTCCATCATTAACTTCTTTTACTCCTAATATTCTTTCATTTAATATTTCTAAAATGTTAGAAAAGTATAATGGTTTTTGTAAATAAGCACTGAGACCTAATTCTCCCATTTCTTTACTTATCTCATGCCATTGAGTATTATATGCAACTAGAATTATCGGTTTCTTTGGGTCATATTTTTGAATCTTTTTAATTAAACTTTCTAATTTGATTTCTTGAGGAATAATTGAAATAAAATAAATATCAAAGCTTTTACCATTTTCTAATAGTTTAATAGTTTCTTTATAAGAATCTAAATACTGTGCTTCTAAATTAATCTCTTTAAATGTTTTTTCAAAAATATTAATATTTATCGGTACATTCTCAATAACTAAAGCGTTGTACGGTTCAAAAGAAGGCAAAAACTGTTTTTCATGTTCTACTACTTTATCTAAAACAATTTCATAAATAAAACAAGAACCTTTACCAATATCAGATTCAATCCAAATATTACCAGACATCATTTCAACAATATTCTTTGATAAAGCTAAACCTAACCCTGTTCCACCGTATTTGCGAGATATTGAATTATCAGCTTGAGAAAAAGTATTAAATAACCTTTCTTGTTGTTCATGAGTAATACCGATGCCATTGTCTTGAACTATAGTTTTAATAGTTACATAATCATCATCCTCTTTGACTAATTCACTGCTTAATTTAATCGTGCCTCCCTCATTAGTAAACTTAGTGGCATTTGATAATAAATTAACTAAAACTTGCCCTAACCGTTGACTATCACCTTTTAAGTTTTTCGGTATTCGACGGTCTAATTCAACAAATAAATCTTGATGTTTTTCACCAATTCTAAAAGAGATAACATTCGTACTTCCTTGCACTAATTCTTCATAATTAAATTCAATTGGGAATAGTTCTAATTTGTTAGCTTCTATTTTTGAAATATCTAAAATATTATTAATACCACCTAATAAATGTTTACTAGCATCATCAATTTTTCTTAAATAATAATCTTTTCTTTCTAAAGTGTTAGAGTTCTTGGCTAAAACATTCATTCCAATAATAGCATTTAAAGGAGTTCTCATTTCATGGGACATATTAGATAAGAATATAGATTTGGCTTTACTAGCTTCTAAAGCGTTTTCTACAGCTTTATCTTTTTCTAATTCTAATTTAATAACTCTAGTTCTATCAGTTCCAATAATACCAATAATTCCTTTGGTTTCATCCAAAGTAGTACCGACTAATTCCATAATATGTGGAATATTCATAACATCTCTAATTTCAAATTGAATAGTGCTTTTTCCTTTAGCAATTACTTTATCAAAGAAATCGGTATAAAAATCATTAATATTATCACCAGGTAATAAAAGCTTTAATCCTTCTTTCATAAAATTAGCCACCGTATGACCAAAAATAGTTTTAACCGCTCTATTTGAATATATTATTTCTTTATCTTTACTGACAGAGAAAATTAAATGTGGAGCATTGGAAGCAATGGAATACATAGAAAACAATTCAGCATCAGCGTTTAACTTATTTAAAATTAATTGGATATTTCTTGTTAATAGACTAATAACATCCTTATCGCCTTTTTTCCATGTTCTTTTACTTTCATAATGTTCCATAGAAACAAATCCATATAGAAAACCACCAACATATAGGGGCATTAACATAAAAGCCTTGATAACAGGATTAATATATTTAGAAAATCTTAAATCAGTAGCTGAGTTTTCACAAACAATAATTGTTACTCTATCATCTCTTGGTTCTTGCAAAGTGAAAAACTCATCGGTAACATCTTTGATAGTTTTAATTAAAGAAAACTTTGGAAAGTTTTTAGTATTTGACCAAGCATATTCAGCACTGTTTTCTTTAATAGAAACTATTTTTATGGTGGAACATTGAATAAACTCACCAACAATTCTAAGAGCATTATTTATTACTTGTTTGTAATTATTGTGATTTAAAAACTCAAACATTATTTGTTCTAATAATTTAAAATATTCAACATCTTCAATTAAAGAATACTTTTTCTTATTATCTAGATAATTATGAAACCAAACTAATAAAAAAGAAGCAAAAAATAAAAATAGAAAAACAGCAGACATTATTCTAAGAACAAAATTATTGTGATAAATAAAAGAAATTATGAAAAAGATAACACTTGATAAAGCAATAGCAAATATTAAATAATTACCAATAAGTTTTATATAATACCCTTTACTCTTTTTGTACATAATAATATTATATATTAAATTGCTTTTTCTTGATTTACTTATTGCTTTTTTCTTTCAAAAGCACTCTTTTAAGGTATCATTCCAGAAAAGTTGATTTATCTTTTTTAACTGCTATAATTTACTAATATGAATAGAAAATTAATCGTGATAGAAGACTTTGCCAAAAGTACTTTTATTGAGAATTATTCAAATAAGCCTTTGACTTCTTTTACTCTTTTATCATTAAGCGAATATAAAGATTTTATTTTACCTTTAACAACTGAGATAAAAGTTAAAATGTTTGAGCAATTTGGAATTGAACCTCATTTGATTAATGAAATATATAATTATCTTTTTTATCTTGAAGATAGAAAATATGAAAGTGAAAAACTTAATACTTTACTTAATATTAAAAAACTATTTAAAAGTAAAGAATACTTCTTAAAATCTTTTAGCGAAATAGAATTATATTTAGAGAAAAACTCTCTAACTTTGTTTTTATTTAAAGATTATCAAAACTGTTTTGTCAATGAAGCTTTGCTTAAATATACTCCTAAAGTTATCAAGGCTCAAAGTATGCAAGACGAGTTATTATTTGTAGCGTCTAATATTTCTAATTTATTAAAAAGTGGAGTTCCTTTTGAAAAGATTAAACTTTGTAATATTTCTAATGATTATAGATTTTTATTAAGAAAAACTTTTAATAACTATCATTTGCCTTTTTCTTTTGAAGATAGTCTTGGGGAAATTGAAGAAAGCCAAAAACTTTTAGATAGAATAAATACAAACTCTTTTAAAGAGTATTTAAAATCATTAGATGAAGAGTTACAAGCTAGATATATTTCTATTTTGAATAAGTATGCTTTTTATGAAGGTGATTTAAAAAATATAGAATCTTTTTTAATTGATGATTTTAAAAAGACAAGTAAAGATAAACTTTTGGGCATTCAAGAAATTGATGTTTTGTCTTTAATGTATTTAAAAGATGATGTTCATGTTTTTATTTTAAACTGTAATCAAGGAGCTTTTCCTATTGATTTTTATCATAATAATTATTTGTTAAATAAAGAAAAAGAAGAGATAAACTTTCCTTTGGATTATATCTTACAAAGTGAATATTCAGCTTATGTTGAAAAAGCAATTTTTAGGAAAGAACATTTAACAATTTCTTATAAATTAATTTCTTTAGATAATAGTTTTGAAAAGAGTTTATTAATTAACGAAAATATAAAAGAAGAAGAAATATATGTTATAGATGTTCTTACTAATTCAGAAAATGAAACTTTAAATGCTTTAACAATTATTAAACAAAATTATCATCAATATAATCCTAAAAAAGAAAAAGAAATATTTTTGTTTTCTACTTATAGAGATGTTAAATTACCAAAACCATATAATAATGAGTTTCATTTAAGTAAAGAAACAAACCGTTCTATAACGATTTCTGCTTCTTCTCTTGATACTTTTTATATGTGCCAATACCGTTTTTATTTACAAAATATTTTAAGACTTCCTTCTTTTCCTCAAGAGGTTCAGGAATGCATAAAAATAGGTGATAAACTACATATGGTAATGAAGAGAATGATGAATGATAGTTTTTCATTACAAGAAGAAATTAAAGAAATATTAGAGGTTTTTGAAAATAATTCTAATAAAAAAATTCTTTACTTTTTTAATATATTAAAACCATATTTTGAAAATCAATTTAATAATTATTATCAACTAATAAGTATTAATAAAGAATTAGTAAGAGGTTCAGAAGACGATTTTGAGTTTAAAATATCTCAAAATAATGATGGAACAGAGTATTTTTTGGATGTAAAAATAGATGATTTTTTAGTTCATGAAGAAGAACCATATCAATATGTATTAATAATAGATTTTAAATCTAGTAATAATGAAGCTAAAACAAAAGATACTTTTTATGCAGATGGTTTAAACCTTCAATTACCTTTTTATCTCTATGCTATAACTACTTATAAAGCTTATTACCGTCCTCTTGGTTATCAATATTTAAACATACTTGAAAATAAAGAGGGGAAAACAAAAGCACAAGGGAAACTTTTAAAAGATAATTTTGTTTTTAATTTATTAGAATCTGAAGCTAAAGATTACTTAAAAGTGAATCAAAAACAAGAGAATATTGTTGAGGAAAATTACTTTTTAGATTTAAATAATTTAATAAAAACATTAACTGAGGAAATGGTTCAAACTATTAAGAATAATGACTATAAAATTAACCCTTTAATGAGTAAAGATTGGAAGTTAAAAGGGTGTGATTTTTGTGCCTATGTGGGTATATGTTATCGGAAATCTAAAGACTATAGAAAATCTCAACAAGTAGATGAAGAGGATGAAGAATAATGGAAAAAGAGAAAATTATCTTTAACGAACAACAAAAACTCGCGAGAAATCTAACAGGAAATAATATTTTAGTTAGTGCTTCGGCTGGAAGTGGAAAAACTCAAGTTTTAATTTCTCGTTTAATTCAAAGAATTGATGACTGTTTAGAAAATAAAAGAAACCCTGTTGACTCTTTAATTGTTTTAACCTTTACTAATAAAGCTTCTGAAGAAATGAAAAAAAGATTAAAAAAAGAAATAAATAAGATTATCAATAATCCTTTTGAAAATGAGTTTGTAGAGACAGGGCGTTTAAAACATTATAGAAGATATAAAGAGGAAGTTCTTCCTTATATTGATAGTATGCAAGTTGGAACTTTTGATGCTTATTCCGCTAACTTTGTCAGAAAATATTCTAATAATATTCATAGTGATTTTCAAATATTAGAACCTTTAATAATGCAGAACATTAAAATTAAAACCATCAGAAATATTTTAGAAAGAAAATATCATGAACCTTATTCTAAAGACTTTGAAGAGTTCTTAAGTATCTTTAATGAAAAGAATGATTTACAATTAGAAAAAGAGATTCTTTCTCTGGCTACTAAAATAGAAAGCCTTTTAGATAAAGAAGCATATCTAGAAAACTATTTAGATAATTTCTATTCTATTAGATATATCAATAATACTTGTGAGCAATACCAAGAAATAGTTAGAAAAGCTTTAAACAATATAGCCAATGCTTTAGATACTTTTAATAAAAGAGAACCTGAGGCTTATTTAAATGCTTTAAAAAGTAAAAAGTTTCAATTATATAAAGAACTAACTGTTACTAGTGTTTGTAATTTAAAAGATTATATAGAATTAATTAATAAAAATTATGACTCAAAATCAATAGAAGAAGAATATAGAGAAATAGCTAAACAATATCATGAACTAATTAAAAAATATATGGCAACCATTAAAGAGTATTTAGTAATTGATTTTAAAAAAGAAGCAGAACATTATGATAACTCTAAAGACAAGATTAAAATACTCATAGAAATAATTAGTGATTATTTAAATGATTTAAAAAAGTTCAAATATACTAATCAATGTTTTGAGTTTCAAGATATTTCTTTGGAAATGTTAAGCATATTAAGTGAAAGAGAAGATGTTGCCAAAGAGATAAGAGAGCAAACTATGGAAATTATGGTTGATGAGTTTCAAGATACAAATGATATTCAAGATTTCTTCTTAGATATGCTAAAATCAAACAACATATATATGGTTGGTGACGAAAAACAAGCTATTTATCGTTTTAGAAATGCTGATTTAAAGATATTTTTAGCTAAACAAAACAAGTTTGAAACTGTAAAAAATGAAAACGATAACTCTAAAATATGTGAAGGCTTTAAAGTAAGATTAGATTCAAATTATAGAAGCCAAGAAAATGTTATTAAAACTGTTAATCAAATATTTAAAGACCACATGGACAATTATGTTGATATGGTTGCGGATAGAAAAAGAGATTATGAACCTCTTCCTTCAAGTTTTATTACCATTATAGATACCTTAGAATTAAAGACCAACGGGCAAGATATAAGCAAGGTCTATGAGTTATCAAAATATATAAAAGAACAAAGAGAAAACGGTTTTCTAAAAGGTTGTCATTATAAAGATATTGCTATTCTAGTTGCTAAAACTGATTTATTCCCAAAGATACAAACTATCTTTGCTCATGCTGATTTACCTATTGATATTCAACACGATAATAAAATCATTAATAAAGTTATCTTCAATATTTATAAAAGTATTTTTATTTTAATAGATTACCTTTTTGAAAATAAAGAAATTGATGTTGAGTTTAAATTGGCTTTTCTTTCAGTAGCCAGAAGCTTTTTATATGAAGAACCTGATATTAATTTACATAATTATATTAAAAATAATACTTTAAAAGAACACAAAATGTTTAAGACATTATATAAGATTGTTAATGATTTAAGCAAATTAACAAATGTTCAAATAATAGAAAGAATATTAGATGACTTTAATATTTTAAACTTATCTCTTAAATATGAAGAATATCAAAATATAATCATTGGAATTAATAAGCTATACGATATTGCTCAAGGGCTAACTACTATTAAAGCTTTTGGAACATCATTTATTAAAAATATGAGTGATTTATTGCTATCTGATATTGATGTTACAATACCATATATAAACGACAAGTCTATAGATGCTATTAAAATTCTAACATTCTTTGGTTCCAAAGGGTTAGAGTTTAAGTATGTTTTTGTTCTTGATGTAGAAGACAAGTTTTTTGTTAAAAGAAACGATGTAGTTCAATTTAATAAAGCATTTGGCTTTATGTTTGCTTACCCAGAAAAAGATAATACTTCTATTTTTAAAGAAAAAAGAAAAACTCTAAATCAAATAGTTTATCAATTTATTGAAAAAGAAGAAACCATAAAAGAGAAACTGAGAGTTTTCTATGTTGCATCCACTAGAGCTAAAGAAAAAACTATCTTTTGGGCAATTACTAAAATTAAAAAAGAAAATAGTGAAATTAACTCTTTCTTTGATTTATTAAATACTATTACCTTTAAAGATAATTTAGAACCTAAATACCTTAATAATTCCTGGAATAAAAATTATGATATATTATATTCTCCTGAAGCTGAACCTCTTCCTTTAGATTATAATGTCCCTATTAAAAGTACTTCTGATTATATTCCAAACTTATTAATAAACGAGAGCAAACAAGCTAGTAAATCATTGAATAAACTAATTAATAAAACTACTTATTCTAATTTATCTTTAGGTACTCAATTACATGAAATATTACAATTTATAGATTTTAATTCTCCTAATTATGATAATGTTCCTCTTCCTTTAAAACCAATTATTAAACAGTTTTTAACTTCTCCTTTACTCTTAAATAAAGCAACTGCTCAAATAATTAAAGAATACCCTTTTAAATATGATAATACTTCAGGCATTATTGATTTACTAATGATTTACCCTGACCATATAGATATTATTGATTATAAAACAAAAAATATTGCTGATAAAGATTATGACTTACAATTAAAAATATATAGTGATTTCATTAAAACAAAATCAACTTTACCTATTCGCCTTTATCTTTATTCTTTAATGACAGGCGAAGAAAGAGAAATAATTATTTAAATAACTTGTTAATTTTTCGGTTTTTGCAGATATTTCGGAATTAACGCAAAAACCGACAAATAATAATATAAAGTAAAGAGTTGTTATTTTGATAAATTATAAATTAAAATACTTCTATCTTATTCCATATTAAAAAATAAAATGATTATTTAGGTAAAGATAACTTTGGTTTATGTGATATTAAAATGATTATCTACTTATTATAAATTATCAAACATGTGAATATCAATGGTTGGTTCACATATTTTTGTAATAAATGTTCCCTCAATCTTTATATCTTGGGTTTTTTGTGTATGTTTTCTTGAAGAAATATCTCCTCCAATATATCCAATCGTTTTAAAGTAAATTGTAGAAGAAGCAACCTCTGTATTTGTATAATCAACCTCAATAGTTACGCTTACTTCTGTATGATTTGAATTTGTTTTATAGGTAACTTTGTTTTTATTAATTTTGATGTGTTCTCCTGGATTATTAATATCATTAATCATTGAATCTAAAGAACTTTTTCCAAAAACACTATTTTTAAAGACTTGCCTAATTTCAGATAAGTAACCACCCTCATAAGAACCATTTGAATATAAGCTTTTTACTCCATTACTTATTAGAATTTGCTCTTTTGTATTAAGTTCATCATTATAATAAGTTATTCTTTCTCCCAAATATTTAGTAGATTCATCTTCATATTTTTTATCTTTATAATTTGTTTCAATTTCATAGTTTTCTTTGTGATAACTAGACATTTCTAACAAATTACCTTTATCAATAGTGTTTCTATTGTATCTCCGATCTCCAGCTACATTAATCCATTCACCATTATCATAAACAGGTGGTTTTTTATTATTAGAATCCTCAACACATATTGTTTCATACCCTTTAATATCTTCTCTTTCAACAAAAGCATTATATAAAGAAACATACAACTCATACCCTTCCTCTTCTTTCAAAGAAACAGATAATTTAGGAATTGGATTTTTAATAGTTGGACCACTATCACACCCAACTAAACCTAATGATAATCCAAGCAACAAAAACGGTAACACCAACATTTTTTTTAATTTCATTTTCTTTCCTCCTTTTTTGAAATTATAAATAAAAAAGCATACCTTTATTTTGATATGCTCTTAATTTTTTTATTAAATTAAAACGAAGTTGACTATTAAACGATACTAAAAATGCATATATATATATATATATTATTCTCTATCTTTTTACTTTCTCCTTCGTAGTTACAATTTCTCATTTAATTCTGTTTTATTTCTTTTTCTTTTTACTATCAACTGTTTTAACTTTCTCATAATAAGCATCTTCATAAGGAGCAACCAAAGACTCATCATAAGAATAAACTTTACTATTTTCATAAGCAGAAACATCAGAGTTTTCAAAAGCCCAAACTGTTGCTTTGCCTCTAGCCTCTATCTTTGAAGTATTTTTAGATATAATCTTTGCTTTTCCAATTGCTTTAACTGTTGAATCATCAAACGCTACTACACAAGCATGTCCAGATGCTAATACTCTAGCTGTATTATATGATTTAATAGTAACATCATCAACCGCTTGAACTGTAGTATTATCATAAGCCCAAACTGTTGCTTCACCTTCAGCATTAAGTTTAACATTTCCATAGATTTCTATCCATGACTTCTCACCTACATTGACAACTCCGTCATATTTAACAGTAGCCGTAGAGAAATCTAAAACAGACACTTTACCAGAAGATAAAACAACATCTATTTGTGAATCTTTAATTTCAACTCTTGCTCTTGGGTCTTCTACACTAACTTTTATATTTAATCGAGGATGTTTATGTTCCATAATTCTCTCCTATCTCTTTATTTTTGATTTAGCTTTGTCCATTAATTTGACATCAGCATTTTGATAAACTGTTACAAAAGAGTTCTCTAAAGCTACTACTTTTGAATTATTATAAGCTTCAATAGTTGTTTTACCATAAGCATTAGCAGTAGCATTATCTTTAACTATAACTGTTGCAGTATCGTAAGCCATAATATTAGATCTATTTAATAATACTACTTTTGAATTATTATAAGCACTACCAATAGCTGTATCTAATAATTCCCCTTCAGCTGTTTCTCTTAATTCAACATTAGATTCATTACTTGCCTTAACTTTAACATTTCCTTTAGCAATTACTTTAGACCTATCAAAAGAATTAACAACAGTCTTCCCTTTGCCAGATGCTTCTACTCTACTTTCTCCATAAGATTCTACTGTCACATTACCAGAAGCCTCAACAAAAGCATAGCCATAAACTTTAATAATTGCATTTTCACTTGCAGTAACCCGACTAGATTCCTTAGCATAAACTACAGCTTTTCCTTTAGCCTCTACCACAACATCATCATAAGACTTAATAATTGCATTTTCACTTGCTAATACTTTAACACTATCATAAGCCCAAACTATTGAATCAAGTTTAGCAACAACCTCCGCAGTTTCATATACTTCTATTCTACTTCCTTTACTTGTTTCAACTTGAAAATCTTTATAAATAGTTAAAACAGCTCCATCATAGGCATAAATACGACCACCGCTTGGCAATTTAACCTTTAAAAAAGATTCCTTTTCCTCAACAACTACATCATCTGACAACGATTTCACTTGAATTGTTAATTTCGAATGTTCATATAACCCCATAATATATCTCCTTATTATTCTTAACAAATATAAAATAATTATATCATATATAAATATAAGTTCAAAAAATGTTTTTTCAACATTTTGTTGATTTGTGGTAATCTTTTAGGTTAATAACTCTATTTTTATATATAAATCTATACTGTTTTTCAATGTTGATAACTTTTTACTTTGTTAATAACTTTCCACAAAATAGTAACATATCAACACAGACTAATCTTATCAACAATTTTTCCACAATTTAATTTTGTTGATAACTTATTTTTCTTAAATATGAAAAAACTTTATATTATTATATAATATAGTTTCAAAATAATTTATTTTTTTAATTGTTGATAACCTGTGGAAAAGATTTTTTTAAAAAATATGTATTGCAAAGCATTTATTTTGTTTGTAAAATACTACTATCTTTCGGGGGAGAGATATAAATATGATAATAAATAAAACACAGCTAGACAGTCTTTGGAATCAGATTTTAAATAGGATTGAACTAGAAATTGATGACAAGATGACTTTTGATACTTTTTTCTCTAATTCTAAAATTGTGAACATTGAAGACAACATTTTCACGATACTAGTTTCTAAGTTTGGTAAAGCTGTAATAACTGCTAATCCTAATTACATCTCTTTAATAAACGATACTATCAATTCAACCACTGAAACTAATTATGTCTTAAAGATAGTAGATACTTACGAAAACAATTCAAATAATCCTGTTGAATCTTCTTTCATTCCAATAGTTTCTAATTTAAGTTTAAATTATACTTTTAATAATTTTGTTGTTGGTCCTAGTAATCATGAAGCTCATTCAGCTGCTTTAGCTGTCGCTCTATCACCTGGAAAGTTTTATTCCCCTTTATTTATTTTTGGTAAATCTGGTTTAGGTAAAACTCATTTACTCCACTCTATTGGAAATTATATAAGACAAAAAAATAATAATTTACAAATATTGTTTTGTTCAGCTAATGATTTTGTCAGTGAATATTTTAGATTAGTAAAACAAGATGGTCTGGAAGCTTTAAAAGAGAAGTTTCAAAAAATAGATGTTTTACTTTTAGATGATGTTCAATATTTAATCGGTAAAAAAAGTGTCAATGAATTATTCTTTTTAATATTTAACTTCTTTGTTAATAATAATAAACAAATTGTTATTACAAGTGATAGACCTGCTTTAGAATTAAAAGATTTAGAAGAATGACTTG
>JAISJY010000011.1 GCA_031261365.1 Caryophanales bacterium
TGATGATTTTGAACCTTTATATAATATTGCTAAAGAATCATTTGTCGAAGAAATAGAAACTGAAGATTTAGGTCTATGTCCAAAATGTTCAAGTCCTTTAATTAAGAAAAACGGCAAATATGGACCTTTCATCGCGTGTTCTAATTTCCCTAAATGTAAATACATTGTTCCTAGTGAAAGACCTCCTCTTGTCATACCTGAAAACGCTCCTCTCTGCCCTCAATGTCATAAAGGACACATCATTGTTAAAAAAGGTCCTAGAAATACTTTTAAAGCGTGTAGTAATTACCCCGAATGTAAATATATAGTTCCAAGTAATAAAGCTAAATTAGTAATTCCTGAAAATGCTCCTCTTTGTCCTACTTGTAAAACCGGACATCTCATTAAAAGAACAGTCAAAGGGTCTTCCTTTATGGCATGTTCTAATTTCCCTAAATGTAAACATAAAGAAAAAATAAAAGAAGTCTAATTTTAAAGTATAATAATAATGTGAAAGATTATACTCAATTTGAATTAAATGCTGAAATCACAAGTGTTCTTAAAAAAGCCAAAGCCTTTGCCAAGTTTGTTATTTTACTTTACCAAACTAATAAAAACGAAATAGAAATACCTTTAATGACCCTTGAAAAACTATTAGATAGTAAAATAAATAATTTCTTTTCCACGCCTTTAGATTATAACAATGTTATTTTTTCAGGCAGTACTAATATTTTTGAAAGTTTTAATCTCTTACTCAAAGAGTTTCAAAGCAATATCTTTTCTATAAATAATGGTTATGAATTAATTTCTAATGATAATTACTTATATATATTTAAAAGAAAAGAAACTAAGGAAGATATTTCTTTCTTTATTTAATGGAAATTAAAATTATAGGTGCCGGTTTAGCAGGTTGTGAAGCCGCCTATTATCTCAGTAAATATCAAAAAGTTAAACTTTATGAAATGAAGCCCCTTTTAAAATCACCTGCTCATAAAACAGATTTATTTGCCGAATTAGTTTGTTCTAACTCTTTTAAAAACACCCTTTTAACAAGTGCTTCTGGTTTATTAAAAGCCGAAATGCAACTCTTAAATAGTTTAATAATGAAAGCTGCTTACTATGCTCAAGTACCCTCTGGAGATGCTTTAAGTGTTGATAGAGAAATCTTTTCAGCTTATATTACTCAAGAAATCAAAAACAATAAAAATATTGAAATAATAAATCAAGAAGTCATTAATATTTCAAGTGAGGACATTACTATCATTGCCACAGGTCCTTTAACTAGTGATAATTTAAGTAAAAGTATTAATAAATTATTAGGTGATAGTTTATATTTCTATGATGCTGCCGCTCCTATTATTCATATAAATGGGATAGACTTAAATAAATGTTATTACAAATCAAGATATGACCATAGCCCTGCTGATTATCTTAATTGCCCTTTTAATAAAGAAGAGTTCTTTAACTTTTATAAAGAATTAATCAAAGCTCAAAGAGTACCCTTAAAAACTTTTGAAAAAGAAATAAACTATGAAGGTTGTTTACCCATTGAAGTTATAGCTAAAAGAGGATTTAAAACTTTAACCTTTGGTCCAATGAAGCCGGTCGGTTTAGATAATGGAGATAAGCCCTATGCTGTTGTTCAATTAAGACAAGACAACATTGGAAAAGACCTTTTTAATATGGTAGGTTTTCAAACCAATTTAACTTACACTGAACAAAAAAGAGTCTTCTCTTTAATACCCGGTTTAAAAGATATTCAAATAGTTAGATATGGCTTAATGCACCGAAATACTTATATTAAATCACCTTTATATTTAACCCAACATTTAAATCTAAAAAGTAATCCTTTAATTTTCTTCGCGGGTCAAATAGTTGGAGTTGAAGGTTATTTAGAAAGTGCCTCTATGGGTATAATCGCGGGTATCAATGCCTTAAAACTCTTACAAAAGAAAGAACTAATAGACTTTCCTAATAATACTATTATCGGTAGTTTATTATTTTATATTTCTAATTCCTCGATGAAAACTTTCTCTCCTATGGGAGCTAATTATGGCATATTACAAACTAATACTAAAGATAAACAATTAATAAGTGAAGAATCACTAGCAAGTATTCAATTATGGAAGAATATTTAGATTTATTTATTAAATATTTAAGTAGTGAAAAAGGTTATTCTACTAATACTGTTTCTAGTTATTTATTAGACCTTAAACAATTTAAAAATGAAATAAATAAAGATTTACTCTTAGTTACTAGTGAAGATGTTGATTACTTTTTATACTCTTTAAAAGATGTTTCTCAAAGAACACAAGCTCGGAAAATATCAAGTCTAAAATCTTTTTATTCTTTTTTATTTAAATTAAAATATCTTCCAACTAATCCACTTTTCTCTTTTACTAATCCTAAATATAAAAAGAAACTACCTGACTACTTATTTAAAAAACAATTACTAGAACTATTAACTTATAAAGAAGGAACAAATGACTTCTTACAAATTAGAAATAAATTAATCATTTTACTATTTATTGATTCAGGTTTAAGAGTTTCAGAATTAAGTAATTTAAAAATAAAGAATATTGATATCCAAGAAAACACCTTAACTATTTTAGGTAAAGGAGATAAACTAAGATATACCTTTTTTACCGATAATACCAAAAATCAATTATTACAATACCTAGAAATTAGAAAAACTATTGTTAATAAAAATGATTTTGTAATTATAAATTATAAAGGTCAAAAAATCTCAGCAAGGGGTATTCAAAAAATGTTAAAAAATGTCGGTTCTAATTTAGAAATCGCTATTCACCCCCATATGCTACGGCATACCTTTGCCACTATCTTATTAGATGAAGGTGGTGATTTAGGTTTAGTCCAAGCTATTCTCGGTCATACTAGTCTTTCTACAACTCAAATATATACTCATATTTCTAATGTTGATTTACAAAAGAAATATCAAAATAATCATCCTCACAGTAAAAAAAAGAATTAAGCCCAATCTCCATTAATAAAAATATTAACCTGACTACCATCTTTTTTATAACCAACTATTTTGGTATCAGAAGCACCAATCATAAAATCAACATGATTAATAGAAGCATTTGCTCCTAATTTACTTAATCCGTCTTGACTTAATTTCTCTCCATTGACCACATTAGTCGGATAAGCTCTTCCTAAAGCAAGATGACAAGAAGCATTTTCATCAAATAAAGTTTGATAGAATAATATTTTAGACTCACTAATTGGAGAATGATAAGGCACTAAAGCTATCTCACCAATTCTTTTACTGCCCTCATCTGAATCTAATAAAGCTTTCAAGGATGCTTCATTAACTCGAGCTTGATATTTAACCACAACTCCTTCTTTAAAAGTTAAACTAAAATCTTCAATTAATTGTCCTTGATAAGATAAAGGTTTAGTAGAATAAACAATACCACTTGTTTTTAAACTATGAGGCATTGTAAAACACTCTTCAGTTGGAATATTAGGATTAAATAAAACTCCTTTTGGTGTCTTTTCTTGCCCACCGATCCAAATATGAGTATCGGCTAAATAAACTTTTAAATCTGTTCCATTAGAAGAAGTAATATGTAAATACTGCAAACCTAAATCATTTAACCATTGACTTCTCTTTAATAAATTATTATTATGTTCCTTCCAATTTGCTAAAGGATTACCACTCATTCTAGAAGTCATTAAAATAGCATCTTGCAAAGCTTTATAAGCTTGTTTATTATTCAAATTAGGAAATACTTTATTAGCCCACTCTTGATTAGGGTAGGCAGCAATAGTCCATTGATTTACTGACTTCATCGCATTATCTCGATATTTAGCAATTATAGGTTGCAAAGCTTTCATAACTGCTGTTTGTTTATTAGGGTCAATACCGTTTAAAGCAGATGGATTACTTGAAGAAATATTAACAACTGCATAACTTTGTTCAGTAATATAATCATATCTCTGTTTTACATATTCAGGAATACTTGTTAAAATCTCCTCAGATTCATTTAAATAACTCTGTCTAGTTACTCTAATATCACTCCAAAGAACTAAAACTGTTTTAGCCCCTGCTAAATAACCTTGCTCCACTACTGCATCAACTAAAGGATAACTCTCCACAGGAGCATTAACTACTAATAATTGCCCCTTTTTTAAATTAACACCCATCTTAATAATCAACTTTGCATACTTTTTTAATACTGTTTCTTTCATTTTGTACCTCTATATTATTATACTCAAAAAAACAAGAAGATTATTTTATTTTTCTAATTGAGTCTCTAATAGTTAAAGAAGGTTCTATCGGTATCGGAATATAATCTTTTTCATCTATCTTACTAATAACAATATTAACTAATTCATTAGCGATTTTTGATTTATCTCTGCTTATAGAAG
Source organism: Caryophanales bacterium (assembly GCA_031261365.1). GTDB lineage: Bacteria > Bacillota_I > Bacilli_A > RFN20 > JAISJY01 > JAISJY01. The sequence goes on from JAISJY010000011.1 coordinate 4,372, forward strand.
ACAAAGGTAGAATTGCTAAATAACTAAAATCTAAATCATCATAACCAATAATAGAATAATCATTAGGCACTAATTTACCTCTCAAATAACTTTCTTTAATAAAGGTATAACCCATAGTATCACTCAAAGCAAAAACACCTGTAAAATCTTTTCTAAAAATAACATCAATTAATTCCCGAACTTTATGACTTGAATAATTACCATAAACAACTAAATCTTCATTAAAAGGAATGTTATTATCTTTTAAAGCCTTTTTATAACCCTCTAATCTATTATTAGAAGAGGTAGAAGAAATAGGACCTGCAATAACTAATATTCTCCTATGTCCATTTTGTAAAAGATAATTGGTTGCTAAATAGCCCCCTTTAATATCATCTATAGGAATAAACTTATTCTCATTATGTAATAATTCTCTATCAAAGATAATATATTTAATTGGTAAATTATGTAATAATTCATTGACATATTTATTATTTTCCAATAAATTAGCCTCTCGAGAAGGTACATAAATTAAAAAATCAACATTCTTATTTACAAAATTATTAATAAGATAAATATCATTTTCAAACTTATCTCCCGAATCAGAAATAAACAAACTATACTTATGCTTTCTAAAAGTTTCTTCTATTTCTTTAATAACTTGAACAAAAAAACTATTTGTAATATTTGGAACAATAATCCCAATAGTATTAGTCCTCTTTGTAATCATAGAAGACGCAATAGAATTAGGAATATATTTTAATTTTTTAGCCGATTCTTCAATTCTTTTAATGGTTTCAGCTGAAATATTATCACTTTTACCATTTAATGCCTTAGAAACGGCAGTTATAGAAACTCCAGCATCTAAAGCAACTTCTCTAATCGTGATTCTCTTAGTCATATTCACTTGGTCCACTTGGATAATAAGCACTTGGTGAACCTGAACCATTAGGCGTAGAAATATAATCATTATCTAAAAAACTAGTATGTTTAATATAATCAACTATCATATAATCATAAGTAAAATTAGCTTCCCCAGCCCAACCATTTGGAAACCAAGTACCTACCCAAAAACGAGCTGCATAATTCGGAACTTTGTTATATTCCGTATAATAAAGAACATCATCAATATAATACTCTATTTTAGGGGTTGGAGCCGTATACCAATCAAATCTATAAAAATGAAAATTACCATCATTATGAGCAATATCAACGGTCATTTTCTCACTATGATAATTCTCTTCTGTTAACCAAGAAGTAAACCAGGCTCTATTCCAATTATTATTAACATTTAATTCAATATCAATTTCAGCATTAATAGAACCATTATGATAATAAGTCCAAATAGTACTAGTTGCCCCAAAAACAGGTAAAGCTTTCATTTTCACTTCAAAACTTCCAGGTCCAAAAGCCTTATTTGTAATCAAAACTGCTCCACTTCTCCGATATTCTGTAATAGCATATTCATTACCACAAGCCTTTAAATAAACTAAACCATCACTGGTATAACCAACATTTTGATATTTAACCCCATTATTATTTTCACCCCAAACTTGATTTGCTATTTCAAAATCATTAACTGAAATACCATTATTAAAATCTGCAAAAAAGACTTCCCCTTTGGGAATCTCTTCTTCAGGTATTTTACTAACTAAGTTTAAAAATAACTCATCAAAATAAACTTCACTTCCTTCTAAACACATTAAACTCAAATCAATTCTTTTAGTTCCTGTTGGTAAGCCAAAAGAGTATTCTTTTTGATAATACTGCCCTGCTTCATAATTAGCATCACTACTTTGAAAATCTAAAGTATAAGAATCAAGTAAAGATGTTTGGTCTGGGTAACATTCAATTAATATCTCTGCTTTAGCATTATTTAACTTAGCTTTCCCTTTTAAAGTTAATTCAAAACTATCATCTAAACCTGTTATTATTTGATTAGCAATATCATTAAACGGTATCTTAATGCCTTTACTCCCTTTGTTACCTTGATTATTTTCAATACTAACATTAGATACTAAAGGTTTCTTCCAAGCATTTTCATCACCTTCAAAACCACCATTAGAAATAAGATTAGCATGAGGCATTTCAATACTCTCTTTCGGATAATATTGACTAGGTGAAGCAAAACCATCAGGAGTTGCTATATAATCATTATTAAGATAAGGTGTATATCTAAAATAATCTACAAAAGCATAATCAGTTTCAAAATCTGGAGTTCCTGCCCAAGCATCTGGGAACCAATGACCAATCCAAAATTGAGCTGCATTTTGAGGAATATAAGCTGTGGAAGTAAATAATAAAATATCATCAACATAATAATCAATTCTTTGAGGATTAGTATGCCAATCAAAACGGTAAAGATGATATTCATTATCATTTTGCACAAAAGGTGTATCGGTTGATTTACTAATTTTATCTTGCTCCGTTACCCAATTTGTTGTCATAACAGAATGAAAATCATTATTAACATTAAGCTCAATATCTATCTCATCATTAATAGTCCCATCATTATAAAAAGTCCAAATAGCTGTTGTAGCTCCAAATCTTGGCATAGCCTTCATCATAACTTCAAAACGACCAGGACCATAAGCTTTTCTACTTATTAAAACTGCTCCTGTTCGCTTCCCATTATTGTTACCAATACCTTTAATTGGACCATTATAATAATCACCATTTGCTTGTAACACGACTGTTCCATCATCTGTATAATTAACATTTTGATAAACTACTCCTCCATTTCCAATACCCCATTTTTGATTACCAATACTCCACAAAGAAGACTGAATACCATTATCAAAGTCATCAAAAACAGCATGAGCAGTATCTAAATTTTCATTAGGATCAAACTCAACAAAAGAACTTATAGAACTCTCACTTGAACTATTACTTGAACTATCACTACTTGAAATATTAAGATTACAAGAAACAAGTATAAATAGAAAAGGTAAGAAGTAGTTTATCTTTTTCATCTTAAACCTTCTTTAAAGTTGGGTAACTTCCATCAACTATTGTCCAAATTGAACTGTCCCAACCCGTATATGTTGTAGCAGTTTTAAGTTCTGTATCTGTTTTTAATAAAACATCTAAAGCACTTGCCCCACCATATAAAGCTGTAGCTCCTGTGGCTGTTAAAGCATAAGTATCACTAATTGGTCCCTCACTATCAAGAGCAATTATTTGTTTTTGAGTTCCTTCAGCCACTAAACAAGTAACTAATAATAAACAGTTTCTAATAATTCCGGTATTATGTTGTACTAAACCTGCTCCCCAATTAGTCGCGGTAATTATCTTACCAACAATTCTAACATTTTCAATTAACCCTTTATTATGATTAGCAAATATTGCTCCACTTAAAAGATATAAACCCCAAGTAGAATGAGTTTCTAAAGATAAGTTTCTAACCTCTGCTCCTACTCCTATTTCTCCAAAGAAAGACTGATCATGGGCTGGACTATCTCCATTAAAATAAAAATTAGAAATTGTATGTCCTTGACCATCAAAAGTACCTGTAAAAGGAATTGCAGTTGGTCCTTCTTCCGCTGTTGGTATCCCAATTCTTTGCCAAAAGTCACTTAAAACTATATCATCATCCAAAACATAATTCTTGGCTAATTCAATAGGATTAGTTTGCCCAGCTAAAGCTGTTCTTAATTCAGCTTCATTACTTATATGAACACTTTCATCAACAACAGGAGGTTCAAAGTTTTCATTCTTTAAAACAGGATAACTACCATTTACAATATACCAAATATCACTATCCCAACCCGTATATGTTGTAGCTGTTTTAAGTTCTAGTTCTGTTTTTAATAAAACATCTAAAGCACTAGCACCACCTTTAAGAGCAGTTGCTCCAGCATGAGTTAAAGCAAAAGTTTTATCAAAAGTACCAGCATTAGTGGCAGATAATATTTGAGCATATTCTCCTTCACTTGTAATAACTTCAGCAATTAATAAACTATTTCTAACTATACCATAGTTATGTAAAGTTAAACCGCCACCCCAAACTGAAATAATAACAATCTTGCCACTAACTTTAACATTTTCAATTAAACCATTATTAGTATGTGCCAATAAAGCACCACCTCTAATATATAAACCCCATGTTGTATTAGCCACTAATTCTAGATTTTTAATCACACCTGTTGTTCCAATATTAGCAAAGAAAGCTTGGTCCCAAGCTGGATTATCTCCATCAAAATAGAAATTAGAAATTGTATGTCCTTGACCATCAAAAGTACCTGTAAATGCTACAGGAGCAGGACCTTCATCTGTTGGTGGTACTCCTATCATTGCCCAAATAGAAGTTAATTCAATATCAGCATCTAAAACATAATCTAAAGCTAAATAAGTTGGATTTGTTTGACCAGCTAAATTATATCTTAATTCAGCTTCATTAGTAATATGAACAGTTGTATCTACAGGAGCAGGTTGATAATGAAAACTAAACTCTTTACTAGAAGTAACTTCACTTCCCACAATACTCACCACTACTGTTACAGTAAAATTAATAGCCACAGTTTCTCTATCAAAAG
>JAISJY010000040.1 GCA_031261365.1 Caryophanales bacterium
AAACTTCTCTTAAAAAAGCTTATTTAGCTAATGGTGAAGGTTGTTTATCGGTTAATAAAGAATACCCCGGCTTAGTAATTAGAAACTATTTTATTACCATTAAGGCTTATGATTTTTTATTAGGAAAGATTATTGAAAAAAGATTTACAGGCTATGAAGCTATTGCAGTCCAACACGAATATGACCATTTAAACGGTATTCTTTTTTATGAGAAAATTAGTAAAGATAATCCTTTTGCAGTTCCAAGTAACTCTGTCTCAATCTAAAGATAACTTCTTATTTAATAAGTAACAAGATAACCAAACAATACCTAAACCAAATAATAAGGTAACACCACTTTGAATATATAAGGCTAGATTTCCTGGTAGTTCATAACTACTTGAAGTCATTATTATTAAAGGTAATTGAGAAATGAGTGTAATAACATTTGTAACCACTTCATATAAAATAATAACCACAATTACTTTATATTTTTTAACTTTTAAAATATTTAATAAGACTAAAACAAAACCGACTAAAGCTAAATAATAAATGATATAAGTTAGCACCATAAAAACATAAATAATAGTGTCTTTACTTGTGAAAAAATAAGATAACATTTCAAAAAATGAATCCCCAAACAGCCCGTTCACCATAACATATATAACTATGATTAAAATAATTGTCATATATAGTAATAAAATAAAAGCGGTAAGTATTTTAGCAATATATAATTTAGAAGTTGAAACAGGAATAGAATGGGTTATATAACCTTCTTTGGAATAAAGAGAGGAGTACATAATTTGATACATAGCACCAAAAAAGATAATAAGTGTAAAGATTAATAATCCAAAAAATATAGTTGTAAGTGCTGAAGCTAAAATACTATAAGATGATTGTCTTTGAATATCTTTTGGCATCTTCATCACAAAATAAAAAATAATAGTAACTGCAATTAAACCTAAACTAGCATAAAGAATCTTAAAAAAGTATTTCTTTAAATCGTGTACAATTATTTTATTGACCATTTGAACATCTCCTTAAAGGCTCCTTCAACTGAGCCATATTCTGCCACCACATCAACTTTATCTTTGTGTAAAACTATATTGCCCTCTTTAATAAAGATGACATCATCTAAAATTGGTTCAACATCATAGATTAAATGTGTTGATATTAAAATAGATGAGCCTTTATTGTAATGATTTAATATCAAATCAAAAATTAAATCTCTAGTAGCAGGGTCAACTCCCGCGATGGGTTCATCAAAAATGTATAATTTTGCTTCTCTTGATAGAGTTAAAACTAATTGTACTTTTTCTATTGTTCCTTTAGAAAGATGTTTAATTTGTTTGTTCAAAGGAATAGAAAACATATTGATTAAATCTACTGCTTTACTTTCATTAAAATCATTAAAAAATGTTTTATAAAAGTCTATACATTGGTTAACGGTATATCTTGGGAAAATATGGTCTCCATCTGGCAAATAAGAAACTATTTCTTTGGTGTGAACGCCCAAATCTTGACCATCAACAAAAACTTCTCCTTGATATTCTTTTAATAATCCAACTAATACTTTTATTAATGTTGTTTTTCCACTGGCATTTGGACCTAATAAGCCAATTATCTTTCCTTCTTCTAAAGAAAGATTAATTCCTTTTAAGGCAACCACATCAGAAAAGTATTTAACTAAATTCCTGGTTTCTACTAAGCTCATTTTTTACCTCGTTTCTTCTTTGGACTTTATTTAATAAAAAGTTTAATATTATTAATAATCCTAAAGCACCAACTATAAGTATAACATCATATATTAAATTAATCTTAAAAAATCCTATCTTAAATCCGGCAAAAGTATATAAAGAAGTATAAAGAGAGAGTAAAGGGTTTCTATATTCAGAATTAAAAAAGAAATTGAACTTAAATATTTGATTTGTAAAGACTAAAACATAGTATAAAGGTATAATCCAAATAAAGTTTTTAAGAGAATCTTTCCAAGTAGCTTTTAAGTCTTTTGTTAAAAAGAAATAAATACAATAGGCTAAGTAACTATAATGAACGACATTTGATTCAAAAACACGAGGGTGGAAAAAGTTAATTTCTTGAAATCCTAAACTTTCAACATAAGGGGTATATGAATATAAATCACCGAGGGCAAAACTCATAATACAACCTATTATTCCAAAACAGAGAATATAACCATCTGTTACTTTACTTTTATATAATGGTCTAATCACGATTAGTATTAGGCATATGTTACAAATATTTAGAGGTAGTAGTTCATAAAACGGTATCTTGAATGTCAACTTTAAAATGAATAAAAATAAAAACCACCCTACTGCAACATATTCTAAAATCTTTTGTATATCTTTTCTTTCTTTACTTAATTTAAAAAGAATAAAAGGTAAGAAAGCAACATAAATTAAAATCATATCGGCTAGAAGACTATATCTAAAGAAGTTATAACTATATTGATAAGAGACACATAAAACTATTGAAACAAGGAAAAAGATACTAATGATTATTAAGTCTTTTAAAGTGAAAACCTTTTTGTTATATTTATAAATACCCCATCCTAAAGAAAAGACAGCAAATAAGGCAACTAAGATAATAGATAATATTTCTAATGTCTTCATGAAATTATTATATAGAAAGTAGAAAATAAATAAAATGTTTTTTTATGGAAATTGATTAGTGCTGTGATTTTGATATTTCTCTTCGCCATATCTTAATAATAAAAAATCATTATTTATTAAAGGAGTTATTTTATTAAGATTTACCATTTGTTTTTGAAAATTTGTTTTTTGCAGCCACCAACCTACAAGTATCACATCTAAATCCTATGTCTTTATCACTACATTCAAAATGCCATTCATTGTTACAACTTGGACATAATAATGGAGTGCCTTTTAACCAAGAATTATGCAAATAATAATATGTGGGAACACCCATCTTTTTTTCAATAACATGACAAATATCAAGTCCTTCTTTTATAAGTCGAGATTTAGGATTACTAACTTGTCTATAAGAAAATCTATCCCAAAGTCCGTGAATAAAAAGGTCAAGCATTGATTGTAAAGACCTTTGCCATAAAATGATTCTAGTATGTTCTTTTTCGTAAGGGTCTGTATATGGTATTTTATATAAAGGAACACTCCAACCACAATCGCCACAAATTATAGGTGAACAATCACTTCCTTCAGCACATAAAAAATACCACGAACTATTTTTACAATTACAACTATCACCAAAATCAAGAGATTCACCAATTAATTCTATATGAACATCAAATATCTCGTTTATTTCTAGTTTAATTTTGCTTACATAGATATTATCATTCTTTTCATTTAAAGAATCATCCTCTGGTAACACTGTTATATATTCAATATTACCATCTATTAAAATAGTTTCACCATATGGTAATATTTGCCCGTTATTTATCAAGGCATTTTTATACCATTCTACCTTATCGATTAAATCATCAATAGATTTATCGTTGTTTTTTGCTATAAACTTCATTTTATATACATTCATTTTATCTACTCCCTCTATATTGTTTTAATTATCTCATTATGTTCTATTTTTGACAAAAGGTTATCTAAATCATGAATAGATTCATTTTTAATTCTTGATTTCCTAAAGGCATCTATTGAACCTAAAACACTATTAGGCTTATAACTTGGCTTTTCATGAATTATTATCATATTTTTAGTACTTCCGATTTCACTGCCAATATATATGTTAGTGTCTTTAAATCTTTTTCAATTCTTTTTCCAAAGGTAGAAACAAATATTACCTTTTCATCATCAAAATAGATAGTACGATTTTTATTATGTTTGAAACATACAATTGTTATTGAGATTAAAAAGAATAAAAGTATAACTAATACAGGTATATCTTTTAATGACCAGCTTTCTTGAAGACCAATAATATACCCAAATACCCACATTGGTATACTAATTAATGCAAGAATTGCTAATACTGTATACATTTTTGTTTTAAACTTAATTTGTTTCATGGTTTATCTGTCCTAGCTCTTTTATCTTTTTTAAATATTCTCTATTAGTTTTAATATCTTTTTTAAAATTAATAATTTCAAATACAAGTCCAATTGGAGTAATAATAACCATTAATACCATTAGAAAATCAATGGAAGAATCTCCAATTGCTGAACTTCCCCATTCTGAATTAGCTATACCATGAAAAGCGAAAAAAAAGAAAGAAAGAACATACATCATAACATAATGCCACCAAAGTAACTTATCTGTTAAAACAATACTTATCACAATTGAACTTAATAACATTATAGTAGTAACTATTGACCATATAATATACCATTTATAATTTCTAAATATTCTTACTATGTTTTTGGTTTTATATGGAGTATTAGATAATTTTATATTTTTTAATATTTGCAATGCTTTCTCACGAGTTTCTTGATAGATTAATAATTCCTTTCTTTCTTTTTCACTAGAGCACTCTTTCTTTAATAAAATAAACTCCTTTTTAAAATCAGAGCACACAATTTTATCAATTATTTCATTATCACCATGCAAGACCCCATAAATATGACCAGCCAAATAACTATTATCTAGAAGCATATTATATTCAGAAGTAAAATATCTATGGTGTTTAAAAACATTGGGAATTGATAACTTATAAAATTGTTTTAAAATGTTCTTTTCTTCGGTGTTCATATGTACCTAAATATTATATTGCTTATTTATGAAAAAGATATGTTGACAATTCTAAAGAACTTTTTTTGGTGTTTTCTTTCTTTACTATTTCCAAGATTTCTTCTGCTCCATTATTCTAAGTCTAGCAAATCAGAAATAAACGCGAAATAGTATAAGTCAATATTTCTAAAATTACACAATACTTGTATATCTGAACACTCAATATCTACAGCAATACAACCATCTTTTTTCCTTTTTCACTTAATCTTGAAAAATTAATCATATTCTTTCATTTCCTTTACTTTTTCGTACATCCATGTCCGCGTGTTTTTAATCTCTGCAATTACTTTGTCAATTTCTTGATCGATAAGATTTCTCTTTATTTTTAATATAGTATTTTGATTAACATTATTCCTTCCTAAAGATTTCAGAGCTAAATATACCATTCCTGTAGTAAAAGAAAGATTTTCGGTAATCTTATTAGAAATGTGCTTAAATTCAACAACAAAATTATTAATTTTATATTTTTTATATGGACCGCTACTAAAATATTCATAACAAGCAGGTATTTGAGTAGATAGACCAAATCTATTAAGGGCAATTTCTTCGTTTGGTAAGATTTTCCAACCATTAATTTTAGATATTTTGTTAAC
>JAISJY010000048.1 GCA_031261365.1 Caryophanales bacterium
TTGTAAAATGGTTAAGAGATGAAGTAAAATTAATTAATTCTGTTCAAGAAACAAGTAATTTAGCTAAGTCTGTTAATGATACTCAAGGAGTTTATTTTGTCCCAGCTTTTACAGGTTTAGGAACACCTTATTGGGATGACCAAGCTAGAGGAAGTATTTTTGGTTTATCAAGAGGTAGTAAAAAAGAACATATTGTCAGAGCTGCTTTAGAGGCTATTGCTTATCAAAGTAAAGATGTTTTTGAAGTTATGAAAAAAAATGCTAATTTAGATTTAGTTGGTTTGTCTATTGATGGAGGAGCTTCAAGTAATGATTTTCTTTGTCAATTTCAAGCCGATATTTTAAATTGTAATATTTATTTACCTGCTATTTTAGAAAGTACAGCCTTAGGTGGTGCTTATTTGGCGGGTTTAGAAGTAGGCTTTTTTACAGATTTACAAAGTATTAAAGAAAGTCGTTTATTAAAAAGAATATACAGACATACTTTAAAACAAAATGAAATTAATGAATTATATAGTAATTGGAAAAAAGCAGTAAAAGCGTGTCAAAGTTTTAAATAGTGATATAATCTTCTCGAGGTAATTATGAAAGAAGAAATAAACACTATTGAGCAAATATTAGATGATGAGAATAATGATAATATATTTTTATATAATGAAAACGGAGAAAGATTTGAATTAGAACAACTTGCTGTAATTCCTTTTAATGATAAATTATATGTTATTTTACATCCTGTCACACCTTTAGAAGATTTAGGAGAAAATGATGTTTTAATTTTTGAAATAGATGAAGATGAAGATGAATTAAAAATTGTGACAGATATGGATTTAATAGAAATAATTATGGAAGATTTTAATGATTTATTAGAAGAGAATGCTTAATCTTTTAGTATTAGCAAAAGAGACCTTCGCGACTTGATTTAATTCATTAAAAGAATATTGTTTAGCAAATAATTGGGCTGCTACATCAACAACCATATTAGCACCTAAAGGAAAAGGTAATTTATATTTATTTTCCATTTCTTTTATTTTATTTAGAAAGTGGAAACGAGCAATAATACTACTAACCGCGATACTTGGAGCAATGGATTCTCCTTTTTGGTGAAAGTTTATATTTTGAAAAGTTATTTCACTTTTATCTAAATAGTTATAAAAGGCTTTTTCATTGACGAACTCATCAATAATAATTGGGACATTTGGGTATTTAGCATAGAGATTATTTAAAGCTCTGTAATGTAATTTGGCTTTAATTGAGTTCATATTTAAGCCTTTACTAACCATTTCATTATACTTTTTAGGCTCACATGTTAAAAGAGAATATTTAACTTTTTTAATTAATAGAAGGGCTAATTCTAATATTTTACTATCATTTAGTTTTTTAGAATCTTTAATACCTAAGGTTATTAATTCTTCTACTTGTTCTTTTTTTAAATAAGAGGCAACTACAACTATTGGACCAAAATAATCACCTGTTCCGACTTCATCACTACCTATTTGATTATCTAAATATAAGTATTTATCTTCAATTATTTCACCCCACATTAAAGCTTCGTCTTCTAAATATTCCCCATCATAAGTAACGGTTCCTGTTTTATAAGCATTAATAATAATCCCATCTTGTCGAGCTTGGAAGAAGAGATTAGGATTATTTATTTTAATAATGTTTTCTTGATAATAATCAAACATTTTTTTAAGGGTTTCCTGATTAACTATTTGTTTAAGATGCATTTTCACTCCTGACTTGAATAATTTTAACATTTTTTAAGGAATATAATATAATTAATTTGGAGGTCTTATGAAAAAACTAATTTTATTGTTATTTATCTTAGTTAGTTGTAGTGGAGATAATTATTCTAGAAAAACTTCTTCTAATGTTTCAAGTTCAATAATTTTAAATAATGAAGTTGTTTTTAATTTATTAAAAGAAGCTATTATTAATACTTCCGAATTAAAGAAATATACTTCTGATAGTTATATTTACACAACTGACCCTTTAGTTATTGATTTATTAAATGAGGGATTACCAGATTTACCTTTTGTTTTTGAAGATTTAGGTGTTTCAGAAATATATACTATTGATGTAACTAATATAGATAAATTACATTGGAGTTTTGAGACTAATTCAACAATATCTGGGCAAGGTATTTTATCTATTTTAGCTGGTAAGTTATCTGTCAATTTAATTATGAATTATTCTTATCTTTCTACCTATTATAAAACTTCTGTTTTATTTAATGACACTGCTTTAATGGAGCAAGAACAAACTACTCCATTAGATGAGGAAACTGCTTTATTATTTATTGAAGATGGACTTGAACCTATCTTATTATCTAATGCTATGGTTGAGGCTTTCTCTTTTTTAACAAGTCAAGAACAAATTATAAGTTTTAAAGAAGAAGGAAGTGATATTATTATAAATCTTGAACCTTTTGATGTTCCTGATAATGAATATGGTATTAATATAGATACTTTTGAAATTACCATTAATAATGGTTATCTGACAGAGGTGTTAGAAAGTAGTACTTTAAGTTATATTAAACAAATTTTTACAAGATAGAGAGGAATTACTTTGTTACCAAATAAAGAAATATTACAATATGAATTAATATTAAAAGAAATAGCTGGTTTTACCTACTCTGAAAGTGCTAAAAACCTTATATATAATTCTCCCATTTATCATGATGATTTCTTCTTACAAAATGAATTAGATTTATTAGATGAAGCTATAGTTTTAGTTTATAAATATGGCAGTTTTCCTTTATCTAGTTTATTTGATAATTTAGATAATTTGCTTTTATTAAAGAAAGGTTTAGTTTTAAGTGAAGTTGATATTTATCGTTTATTACAAAACTTAATTAAGGTAAATGATATTAAAAAGTACTTATTGAAATATGAGATTAAAGATAGTTTAAAGATATTAGAAAAGGTTGATTTATTAGTATTTTATCCTTATATTGAAGAGAGAATAAATAAAGTATTAAATAATAAATTAGAAATAGTTGATGAGGCTACCCCAACTTTACATAAAATAAGAAAGTCATTAAAGAACTTACAAGCCTCTATAAGAACAAGATTAGAAAGTTATGTTTCGGCTCATTCAGCTGAATTAGTTGAACCCATTATTACTATTAGAAATGATAGATTAGTTATTATGGTTAAAGATGAATTAAAGCATTCAGTTCGGGGTATTATTCATGGTTATTCGGCTTCAGGGCATACAGTCTTCTTTGAACCTGATTTTGCAGTTGCCATTAATGCTCAAATAGAAGTCTTAAAGCAAGAAGAAAAAGAAGAAATACTTAAAATATTAAGAGAGTTAGGTAATCTCTTTTTAGAGAATTATGAACAAATATATCAAAATGAAGAAACTTTATATTATTTTGATTTTCTTTTTGCCAAAGCTAAATATGCTAAAAGTGTTAATGCAAAAGTAGGAATTATTTCCAAAAAGAAAGAAATCACTTTAAAGAATGCTAGACACCCTTTAATCAGTAAAGATAAAGTTGTTGCCAATGATGTTTTAATTAGTGGTGACTTTTATGTTTTGTTAATTTCAGGTCCAAACACAGGTGGTAAAACTGTTTATTTAAAGTTAGTCGGTTTGATTTCTTTGTTGTTTCAATCTGCTTTTCCCATAACAGTGGATGGTCAAGCTGAACTATCTTTATTTGATGAAGTTTATTTAGATATTGGAGATGAACAGTCTATTTCTAGCGATTTATCTACTTTTTCTTCTCATATTTCTAGAATTAAGAATATTTTAGAAAATGTAACAGAGAATAGTTTAGTTTTAATTGATGAATTAGGAGGTGGAACTGATCCCATTCAAGGTGAAGCCTTAGCTATGGCAATTATAGAAAACTTAGTTCAAAGAAAAGTTTTTTCTTTAATTACTACTCATTATTCTAAAGTAAAAAGATTTGCCTTAGAACAAAAGAATATCTTAAATGCTTCAATGATTTTTGATGAGATTAATTTAAAACCTACTTTTAAGATTAGTTATAACACTATCGGTAATTCTTATGCTTATTTAATTTGTAAAAGATTAGGTTTTCCTGAAGAGATACTAGAAAGAGCTAATTATCATATTAACTATTATATGGATAATGAAGATAAGATATTAAAGGAATTAGAAGAACAATTAAGTTTATTGAAAGTCAAAGAAAATGAATATGATAAATTATTATTGGAGATAGATAAAATAGAGAATAATTTAAAAGAAAAAGAGAAATCTTTTAAGGAAGAAAAAGAAAAGTTTGAATTAAATAAACAAGAGAAAATCCAAGAAAGTATTAAAAATGCTCGGCTAGAAATTGATGAAATTATTAATAATTTAAAAGAAAAAGAAAGTATTAAAATGCATGAAATTAATAATATTAATTTAGAATTAGACAAAGTTGAAACTAACTATGAAGTTAAACAAGAAGAACAACATTTTAATATTGGAGAAGAAGTTTTTGTTGTTCCTTTAAGACAAAACGGCAAAATTGTTTCAATTAAAAAAGATAAATACTTAATTAATTTAGATAATAAAATCTTATCAATAAGTGGTAATAGTTTAAAGCCTTCTAATCCAGCAGGTGTTATCACGCCTAAGGTTCAATATCAAAAAAAAGAAGTTCATAATGAAGTTAAATTAGAAATAAATCTAATTGGTTTAACAGTTTCAGAAGCTTTAGAAGAACTTAAAACTTATTTATCACAAGCTTTAACAGCTCATTTAACTGTTGTTAGAGTTATTCATGGCATTGGGACTGGCAAATTAAGGAAAGGTATTCATGATTTTTTAAATAGTAAAGGCTTAAAGTTTACTTTAGCAGGGCAATTTGATGGAGGAGCAGGAGCTAGTATTGTTTATTTATGAATGAGGTTATAAGACAAAAAATAGATAGTTTACCTATTCAACCTGGTGTTTACTTAATGAAAGATGTTAAGCAACAAGTTATCTATGTTGGTAAAGCTAAATCTTTAAATAAACGCATCCCCCAATACTTTTTAAAAGTTCATGAAGGAAAAACACAAAAGATGGTTAATAGTGTTTCTGACTTTGATATTATTATTACTAATACTGAAAAAGAAGCTTTGATATTAGAGTTTAATTTAATAAAGAAGTATTACCCAAAGTTTAATATCTCTTTAAAAGATACTAATAGTTACCCTTATATTACGATAACTAATGATAAAGACCCTCATTTAAGTATTGAAAGAGTTAATAAAAAAAGTAAAAATAAAAAGTATTATGGACCTTACCCCAAT
>JAISJY010000146.1 GCA_031261365.1 Caryophanales bacterium
AAGAGAAGGTCGTCCAACTGACCACTCTATCTTATCTGCTCGTGAAATAGATAGAACTTTAAGACCATTATTTGCAGATGGTTTTAGAAATGAAGTTCAAGTTGTTAATTATGTTTTATCAGTTGACCAAGATTCAAGTGCTGAAGTAACGGCTATGATAGCTTCTTCTTTAGCTTTATCTATTAGTGATATTCCTTTTTCTGGACCAATAGCTGGTTGTGAAGTTGGTTTAATTAATGGTCAGTTTATTATTGACCCAAGCGAAGAAGAATTAAATAAATCTGAATTACATTTTACAGTTGCAGGTACGGCTGAGGCTATTAATATGGTTGAAGGTGATGCAAAAGAAGTAAGTGAAGAAGTAGTTTTAGAAGCAATTATGTACGCTCACGAACATATTAAAGAGGTTATTAAGTTTGAAAATGAAATAATAAAAGCTGTTGGTAAGGTTAAAAGAGATATAGAGCTTTATACAATTTCTAGTGAAATAAAAAAAGAAGTAGAATTATTAGCTAAAGAGAGATTATTAAAAGCTGTTAAAATAAAAGAAAAACTAGTTAGATATGGAACTATTGATGCTGTTAATGAAGAAGTAGAGGCTTTATTTGAAGAGAGAACTTATAAAGATGATAAAGCTAAAAAGTTAGTTTTAAGACAAGTTCATGATGTTTTTCATGATATTGTTAAAGATGAAGTAAGACGCTTAATAACCGTTGAAAAGATTAGACCAGATGGGAGAGGTATTGAGGAAGTTAGACCTTTAAATTGTCAAATTGATTTATTACCAAGAGTTCATGGTTCAGCTTTATTTACGAGAGGTGAAACTCAAGTTTTATCTATTGTTACTTTAGGACCAATAGGAGATGTTCAATTATTAGATAATATTTCTAATGAAGAAACTAAAAGATTTATACATCATTATAACTTCCCACCTTTTTCAGTTGGTGAAGTTGGTAGAATGGGAAATCCTGGCAGAAGAGAAATCGGACATGGTGCTTTAGGAGAGAGAGCATTAAAACAAGTTATTCCAAGTGAAGATAGTTTCCCTTATACAATTAGAGTAGTTTCTGAAGTTTTAGAATCAAATGGTTCTTCTTCTCAAGGTTCTATTTGTGCTTCTTCTATGGCTTTAATGGCAGCGGGTGTACCAATAAGCAGAGCAGTCAGTGGTATTGCTATGGGTTTAGTCACTAATGGACCAATAGAGGAAGGTAATCCTTATACTATATTAACTGATATTCAAGGTATGGAAGACCATTTAGGTGATATGGACTTTAAAGTTGCAGGTACTAGTAAAGGTATTTGTGCAATTCAAATGGATATTAAGATATTAGGAATTAATAAAGATATTATTCAAAAGTCTTTGGCTCAAGCTAAAAAGGGTCGGGAACATATTAGAAATACGATGGAAGAAGTTATTAGTAAGCCAAGAAGTGATGTTGGTAAATATGCTTTGAAATTAGAAACATTTAGTATTCAAGTTGATAAAATAAGAGATGTTATTGGACCTGGTGGTAAAATAATAAATGAAATTATTGCAGACTGTGATAATGTTAAAATTGATATAGAACAAACAGGTAGAGTTGTTGTTTACCATGTTAATAGAGAAGCGATTAATAAGGCAGTAGCTAGAATAAAGGGCATTGTTAAAGTAGCAGAAGTAGGTGAGAAATACTTAGGTACTGTTGTTAGAGTGGAATCTTATGGAGCTTTTGTTAATTTATTTTCAGACACAGATGGTTTATTACATGTTAGCCAAATGGACTGGAAAAGAGTAGAACAAGCTAGTGATTTTTGTAAAATAGGTGATAAAATAGAAGTTATTGTTACAGAAATTAAACAAGGAAAAGTTAGTTTATCGCATAAAGATTTAATTCCACGACCAAAAAAAGAAGTTAAAATAGAAGAATAAAACAATTAAGAAGTCTGAAAAGGCTTCTTTTTATTTGGCTCATTAATAAAAACGGTGTAAAAATTACACCTAAATTGACACAAAACGGTGTAAAAATTACACCTAAATTTCAAAATAGTATATAATATTGTTGGGAGATAGTATGTATAAAAGAAAAATAACAACAAAATTAGAAGAATGGAAGAAAAATGATAAAGGTAAAACCGCTTTACTTATTGAGGGTGCAAGAAGAGTTGGAAAGACAACTATTATAGAAGATTTTGCTAAAAATAATTATGAAAGTTATGTAATTATAGATTTTGAAAAAAATCCACAATATTGTGAAATCTTTGAGATAGATAAAGACCCTAGTAGAATACTTTTTGAGATTTCAATTATATTTAAGATACAAATAATCCCCCGAAAAACTCTTATTATTTTTGATGAGGTTCATAAATGCCCAGATGCTAGAACTGCTATAAAGTATTTAATTGAAGATGGTAAGTGTGATTATATAGAAACAGGTTCTCTTTTAACTCTGATGTATAAGAATTCTGATTTAATGATACCGAGTGAAGAAAAGTCACTTGTTATGAATTCAATGGATTTTGAAGAGTTCTTATGGGCTTTAGGTTATAATGATGTTTTTAATTTAGCTAAAGAAGCTTATTTAACTTTAAAACCTCTAAGTAATATTATTCACGAGAAACTTATGTCACTTTTAAGAATATATATGGTTGTTGGAGGAATGCCTCAAGCGATTAATGCTTATCTTGATACTAATGATTATCAAAAAGTTGATGATATTCAGCAAGTTATATTAGGTTTATATCAAAAAACAATTAATAAATATGCTGGTGTAAATGCTAGTAAAGTAGCCGAGATTTTTTATAATATTCCTAGTCAATTAAATAAAAAAAATAAAAGATATATATTGGCAAGTTTAAGTAAAGAACCAAAAATGAG